>CAIQXC010000483.1 GCA_903875675.1 Akkermansiaceae bacterium | reverse complement strand
TAAAAACATCAGCGTTCATCAGCGTAATCAGCGGTTGAAATTCTCTGGATTGAAGAGATTTGACCACTGATTGCGCGGATAAGACGGATGGAAGAGGGAATTCTTTTCTTAAAAACATCTGCGTCATCCGCGTAATCAGCGGTTAAAAATTCTTTTTTGATGGGGTTAATGATGTTGTTTCACGACGCGTTTCCATGCCAGACGGGCGTGTTTGAAGTTGATGAGTAGGGCGAGTTCGAGTCCGGTGAGGTTGAGGTAACCTTGCATCTGAGCCAAATGAGTCTCATTGAAGATCTCGACTACCTTTGGATCGACGACGACTTTTTCGTCCACGATCAGATCAGGAACGCCCTTGCCGATTTCGACATCACGATAAAAGACGTGAAACTGTTTTTGTTGTTCTACAAAGTGGCCGTGTGCCGTGAGTTCCAAGACGAGTGCGTTTTCATAGAGCTTCTCATCCAATCCGGGTTTCAAGGTATTCAGGACGGTCATCGCACAGCCGATGATGGAACGGCTCAGATCCTCATGGAGAAGTCCCTGTGGCATTTTCCCTTCTTCGGGGTCATCATTGAAATCATCAGCATTCATAGCGGTATGGGGGTAATGGGAAGAGTTTTGACCGCGGATGACGCGGATAAGACGGATGGAAGAGGTTTCTTTTCTTAAAACATCAGCGCTATCCGCGTAATCAGCGGTTAAAATTCTACTGTTCACAGCGGACCTCCTCTCAGAATGAGTGCGGCGGCTTCCACGGTGGCACCGTCAAGAATGCCAAAGCCGAGATCTAGCATGGAAACGAGCGGATTCCGCTTGAGCAGAATCTGCGTGCGGAATTTCGCATGACCGACGTTGGTCTTGAAGGTGGAGCTGACAAGCGCGCCGATGTAACCTTCCGGTTCGATCATCTGGGTGGCTCGCTCGATGAAAGCGGCGTAGATGTCCTGATAGCCGCAGGGATACATCGCCTTGAGTTCGGCTTTGAGTTTCTTGTCGTCGGCCGCGTTTTCCAGCTTGGTAAACGAGCCATAGGGTGGATTCATCACGATGACATCATAGTATTGTCCGAGCAGATCTAGCAGGCGGAGGCCGCGGGCGGTGTCCTCGGCAAAGAGCCGTTGACGGGGATCGTTCGAGGCCGCGCTGGCGACTTGTTCGAGACCGGAGAGCAGGTCCTGGCGTATGCGGCGTGCCTCGTCTTCGAGCAGGGATCGTTGCAATTCCTGTTGCCCGGCTTTGTCCCGGACGACTTCGCTAACGAGTTCCCCAAAATGGAGTTGATCCTTCTTTTTTTCGGTGGCAGGAAGCAGTTTTGTTAGGCCCTTTGCCTTGGCCTGTGCGTCCACCCATTCATCAAGCACGTTGGTGACGCCTTCCTTGACTTGGACAAGTCCGCCGAGTTCGCCGACGTAGCGGAGGTTCCCCCAAAGGGCGGAGAAAAGTTTCTCGCGAAGCTTCGGCTCGCCGAGGCTGCTGCCGGCACGTTCGACGAGGGCGCGGAGTTGGGCTTCGTCGATCTGGACGGCTTGGGCGACAACGAGGTTGCGGGGTTTCACCTTCACGCTGTCCGGGCGACGGTCATAGCGCTTGGCTGCCTCCTTGGCGGTGAAGAGCAGGGAGAGCGAGGCGATCTGGATGGCGCGGGGATCGATGTCGATGCCGTGGAGGTTGTTTTCCAGAATGGCGACAGGGATGTCGGCGGGATCGGCGACGGATGGTTCGGCAGGCCAGCCGGGTTTGCCAGCATTGGCGAATTCCTCCTCATACATCCGGTGGAAGAGGCCGAAGGCATATTGGCCGAAGTGCATGGTGCCGCAGGCGGGATCCAGCAACTTGATGTCGCGGACGGGCTTGAAGGTGTGGCTGTCTCCCTTTTCATCAACGAGGCGGAAGCGGATCTTTTCCCCTGTGCGCGGGATGAGGTAATCGGCGAGCACCGGGTAATCGGGCGGGCGGTCGTGCGGCAGGGGCACGGGGCCTAGTGCCTTGAGCGCCGAGTCCGGGTGCATCTGGAGCCAGAGGCGGCCGAGGGTATTGTCCACCAGCACCTTGACCACCCAGGATGGCGTGTAGAACTGGTTGATGACGGAGAGTTCGTAGGGGCTGCGCGGGGTGCCTTTGTTCTCGCCCCGGACGCGGTCCTTTTCATCGACATTGAAGAACTGATAGACCCAGCCTAGGAAGTCGGGGGCCTTGTAGGCATCGAAGGGGATAAGTTTGATGTCGTTAATCAAGCGGATGGCATTGGCCAATGCGGCGTGGCTGGGCCAGATGCAGGCGTAGTCGTGATCCGGGCGGAAGAGCGGGCCGAGGTCGTCGTAGAGAGCATTAAACGCGGAGGTGAGTCCATCGCGGAGCAGTGCCTGCTCGGCATCGTCCTCGTATTTGTAGCGACTGCCACCGGCGGCGAGAAAGTCGCGGAGGAAGCGGGAGCGTTCCTGGCCAGGCTGGGGTGTTAGGACTTCGGTGGGCTCCGCTTCGGCATTGGGCTGGCCGGGCGTGGGCAGATAGAGCAGGCCACGGGCTTCCATGATCTTGATGCCAACGAGGCGGTTCACCAGGGTGTAGGTCAGTTCGCGAACGACGGCATCGAAGCCGCGCTTGGGATGTTCCTTCCCTTCGCTCTTGGTATCGTGCTCGATCAGGGCAGCGAGGCGCTGGCGGATGGCGAGGTCGGCTGCGGGCAGCGAGAGTTTTTCCTCCGGTGTGTGTTTGCCATCGCGGCGGAAGCCTAGGCGCGTGACCTGGGCTTGGAAGTCGTCCTGCAAGGCAAGGCGGAGTTTCTTGATCCATGCTTTGACGGCATCCTTGTGCTGATCGGACAAGGAGCGCCCGCCCTGCGGGACGGCGGGAGCGCCAGCAGGTGGATCAGAAGATGGAGAGTCGATAGGCATGGAAAGTTAGATGGTGTCGATGACGAAACCTTCGCGGATGCGCTTTTTCAGGTCGTCGCCGACTTCCTGGAGTGCTGCGTCCACGTCATTCTCACTGGCGAAGCGGCGACCGGCAAGAGCCGACGAGGAATGCCAGGTATAGGTTTTCTCACCTTTCTTCGGCGGCGGTGGCGGGGATTTCAAGGCACGCAAGGCGGACTCGACCTCGGCGCGGTGAATGGGCAGGGCTTTCTCGGCTTGTGCCAAGGAGGAAAGGCTGGTCTTGGCGGCGCTGGAGAGCAGTGCCGGGAGCGTGGTGATGGAGACTTCGGGCAAGTGACAGGCACCACCGGAACCGAAGGTGGCCTGTAGTACTCCGTCGCGTTTGTCAGCAGGTGCAGCCTCGTAGGCTTTGCCCTGACGGATGGAATCCACTGCCGCCGCGAGGGATGCGCGGAGTTTGTCGTAGGAATGGCGGTATGTGGTTGAATAGATTTGGAATATCTGATCACGGGCGGCGCGATGGTCGCTCCAGCGCGGAACTACGGTCTTGGCGCTGGTGAGGGTGTCTATATCCGCTAGAGAATGTTCGAGCGCCTCCTTATCCTCTGAATCCGCTGGCAACGGATGATCCGTGACAAGGGCCACCAATTGACGCGAGGTTTCGAATTCCTTGTGACGGTTGGCATCAAGAAAAGACTTGAGGTCGTCGAGAGCCTTCTTGATTGCGAGCCATGCGGATGCCTTGGCTAGAAAGGCGATGACCGCCTTGGTAGGATCCCGGAGGGTGGTGGGTTCCTTGAGCGCGGGTTCAGCGTTCAAGATGCAGTCCAGGATTGGCAGACCGCCTTCGGAGCGGACTTCGGCATCGCGGACGGCTTCGAACAGCTTTTCACCGAGTTTTCTAACGGCAGTGGCCAGGGCGTTGCCGGATTCCGGCGTGCCGGTAATGCCGAGGGCGATGAGATCCTTGCTGGCCTGTTTGATCTGCTCGACCGAGAGCGAAGTTTCCGCGAGACGGAAGAGGGTCTTCTCGAAGGTCTTGATCTTGGAGAAATCGTCGAAGGCGTCCTTGTAATCGTAGAGCGGCGCGGGGCCACCGGCGGTGGCGCGTTCGAGGAAGATGGCACCAGCCCGGAAGCAGGCGGCAAGAACCAGACGGACGGTTTCCGACGGCCAGGCGAAGGGAGCACGGCTAAAGCCTTTGAAGCCGCTGGCGTTGCGCTCGTCGAGCAGGCGGTCACCCGTAGGATCATGCCCTTCGTTTTCAAGGTCCTTGATGACATCGAGTACGGTGGCAACGAGTGCCGATTCCTTTTGCAGACTGCCCTGGGTGTCGAAGAGATGAAGATCGGGAGCGATTTCGTGAAGTGAGGATTGCGATGGATTGAGCAGCGCCTTGAGCTGCTTGGCGAAATCCACCGGCTTGTCGGCGATGTTGAAACGCGGATAGATGTTAGGAATGAGTTCGGCGACGGCTTTGCGGATTTCCTCGGCCATGCTGTTGGATCGCTCCAAGGTCACTTCCCGTCCGGCAAAGTAGAGGATGCCCGTGAGGAAGGTGCCTTGCAGGTCTTTGGTGAGGTTGCCTTTGAGGATGTCTCGTTCCTTGCGTTTTTCCGCCATGGCGTCAGCGGTGTCCTTGGACGGGTCCTCGGTGAATCGCTTGTCGCTGGTGACGTTGACGAGCGCCTGATAGCGCTTGAGGCGGATTTCAAGTTTGTCGGGAAGTGCAGCAACCCATCCGATTCTTCGCCCACGGGCACCGGCGGCTTGGTTTTCACGTTTCATGTCCTCGACCGTGGTTTTCCTACCTGGGGCGAGCGGGCTAATGAAGTGAACTTCGATTTCCGAACCGCTGTCCACCGACTCACCATCCAGGGAAACACCGAAGCCGAATGGCGTCTTGGTGGCTCCGTGGAGGACTGCGTAGTTGTCGAGGTTCTTTTTGGCGATAACGCTCAATTTGATGAGGTCGATGGACTGCTGACGGATCGCTGTTTGGGTGACTGATTTGGACGAACCCGGCCGCATCATTTCCTGAATGACTTGCTCGACGGTGCGTTCCTTTTCGTTGAGGAACTTCCACTCGCCTGTTGCTTCATCGCGGGAGACATAGCCGACCTGTTGGAGAGCATCGAGGGTTTGCTCGACCTTATCAGTTAGAGGTTTGATCTCGTCATCGACACGGGCTGCCAAGAGCTTCGCGATGTTTTCAGCCGTTAGCGGGACGAAGGTGACGCGCTGAACGAGGTAGAGAACCTTCAGAACCCGAGCCGGTGGCAACGGGGTTTCCTTGCCAATCCGGTCATTGGCGTCGTAGATGGCCTTCACCCCAGCCGTGCCGAGGTATTCCTGCGAGTAGAGATCGTTTTCGAGTGCGTCGAAGACTTGGTCGAAGCTGGCAATGGTCGGGATCTGGTTGGAGGCCAGCTTCTGCAATGTCTCCATGATGACGGAGATCATCGAACGCACGCCGCCAGAAATGCGGAAGCCCGACAGTGCTTCGCCGATGTCCTGGGCAAGTTGGATTTGGTGAGGAAGGAACGGGTAGGCGTCGATGAACCCGCTTTCGGTGAGCATACCGAGGCTGCGCGAGGCGCGGAGATCGGATAGTTGAGCGAGCGCTCCTTCCTTTTCTTTGAAGATCGCGGAGATGGCGGCCTCCTTGTGCGGGTGTTTCTTCAGGATGCGTTCGGAGACGACTTTGTTGATGCCATCGGAAATAAGATGGGGCTTGAGTTCAAAGCGGGCATTGAGGCGGCCCACCAAAACCGGATCGAAGTTGGTGCGGTCCACGACTTTTTCCAGATCCTGCTGGCTGGTGGCAATAATCCAGACCTTGCCCTTGCCCTTGTTGCCGATCATTTCGGCCAGGCTGTTCAGTTCCCCGATCTTCTCGTTAGAGTCGCCGATGAAGGTGCCCATTTCATCGACAACAAAAACAAGGTGTTGGACCTTGCCTCCTGAGGGCTTTTGCTCGTCCACCCATGCGACAAGGTCATCGGCAATACTCTCGGCTGTGATCTTGCTGTGCTCGAAGGCATCGTCCAAGCCGGTAAGCGCGTCGTCTTCGGTCGGATAACTCTTTGGATCCACCTCGGGAAGAACCTTGGAAAGTTTGCGCCGAACGGTGGCAAGGTCGTCGCGGCCTTCCGGATCGTCCCATGGAATTCCAAAACGCTGTTGGAACGCCTGGTGGAGTTTTTGCAGCATTCCCTTTTTGTCGAGGCGGCGCTCAATGCGGGCGATGACGAAGTTTTCCGAATAGCCAATGCTGCGGTAGAATTCGCCGAGTAGAATTTCACCGACGGAATTTGGGTTGGTGAGACTTTGACGGCTGCGGATTTCGAAGGCAATCGTTCTAATCTCGGTGGTTTTTTTGATTTCCCCAAGGCGAAGGCGAATGTCGCGGCCACGATGACTTTCCGATAGATGTTTTTCGAAGGCGTCAATGCAGGTTTCTTCGCCGCCTGCGACGAGTGGTTCGTTTTGGAGCAGATAGCCGAGGACTTTGGCAAAGTGGGATTTGCCCGAACCGAAGAAGCCTGAAATCCAAATGCCCATCACATCCCGGTGATGACCCCCTCTGCGGAGGACGTCACTTGCCTGAGTGAACGTATCGACGATTTTCTTGATCTCGTCCTCGATCTTGTCCGTGACCACGTATTCCCGGATTTCAGAAGCCAGGGCTGAACGGTCGAACACCTTGACGACGCCTTCCACTTTCTGGGAGATGTCGCGACGGATCAGGTCTTTGATGATTTCGGGCATGGTGAAGTGGTTAGGATTTGACGGTGATTTTGACAGCCAGGTAGTTGCCTCCATCAGACTCGTTCATGAAATGAGGCCTGCCGCCGCGTTCCTCACCCGGGAACGAGACGAAGATTCGGAGCGGGAGATCGCGAAGATTGCGAAGGACCTCGCCATAGCGGACAAGGGGGAACAGGGAATTGGTTGAGAGCAGAAACAGATTGGTGCCGGGGTGTTCTTCTGCGATGTTTCGGATACGGGTTTCGGGGCGCTTTTCGGCGCGGCCTGAGAGCCCTTGACGCATGAGTCGGTAATTCCGGAATTCGTCGGATTCAAGATTCTTGAGTTCCTCATCGGAAAAGCAAGAAAACAGGAAGCCGGATAGATCGAGAACCAGGTGGGGAATGCCACGGCTCGCGAGGTCTGGAAGGCACTTATCGAGGATCATGTCCGTGAAATCCAAGCCACGCTCAGGCGGGTGGATCAGCAGATACGAATTGTCGGTGGTGACGGCGGCCTTGTTAAAGGGTTCCGCAGCCGCCTGGACAATCGCTGTAAGGGCATCTTGCATCGGATTTCAGAGAGTGAGTTCGATCACGTCGGCCTGTTGGCGGAAAGAAATTGCACCCTGTCGGTTGAGTTCGGAGAGTTCGCCAACGACCTCACCTGGCGCAATACCGAGGATTTTGAATGACTCGTGAACGATGATCTCGGCTGGCGCGAAGCGGCCTATTTGCAGAGCGCGAAGGAGTAGCCGGACGGGTGCCGCATAGAGAGCCGGGCGATGGGCTCGTTTCCTGATGGCACCTTGGGCAAGGCCGCAGTCCCTCACGGTTGCCAAATAGTGCTGGACCACGCGTTTCAGGGTGGATTCGGTCCATTTGGAGACCTCCGGGTGAGAAGTCTTGCCAAGGGAGGCGAAGAAGGTCTCCAAGTCGCCAACCCGAAGGTCCGAGCCTGCCTTCCTCAGGTGAGGGAATAGCCACTCGCAAGAGGTGAGCATCACAGTGCGGTCGTTGAGCGCGAGCAGGACAAAGGCGAGGAGGTTCTTTTCCTCAGAAATCGTCACTCGGGCCCACTCATCCAGAAATAAGGTGAAAAGCGGTACGCCAGGATCGAGCAGGTAGCGCCCCTTCAATTCCTTGTAGAGCTTGGACCGGGCTGACGTGGTGGCCCGGGCAAGAAGATTTTCCTCCATGACCAGACGGCGGATTTCGTCTGGCTTCTCAGAGCCACCGTTTTCCATGACCCTGCGAAAGTCCGTCAAAAGGCCAGAGCGAGACGACAGGCGAGCGAGGCAGAGCACATCCGGGGTGAGGCCGGGTATGCATTTTGTCATTTTTGAAGCCATTCAGGTATCCATTAGTCTCAAATATGGGTTGGCTGTGGCACACACTTGAGCCGAGGCGCTTGTGAAAGCCACGTCACAGCAGTAAACCCGGCGCTCGTCAAACACGGGCAGAACAATATCCGGTTGATAACAAACCGGCAAGCGCCATTCGTTAGCGTTTCCAGATTATTTCACCGGATTTTCGATGTTTTACCGGGGCTTCTGCCGGGTGAATTCTGCCTCAAGGCCGGGATGAAGGCTGACCTGGAACAGCCGGATGAACGCCCCGCGCAGCTTTTTGAACGGGTCTCCAGGGAGCGGCACGAGCGCCTGAAGCAATTGTCTCAAACGGTGGAATGCCCTGCTAACCCGTTCGTATTCGAGGGAACCGAGCGGCGGGTTTCGCCACTCGCCGTCGGCGGCAAGGCGCATCAGCATGCCGAGAGCGTGGTCCGCCGTCACTTGGACATTCGGCGGGAAATGGAACTCCCTCTCCTGACCCGGAGCTTTCAGGAGGATCATTTTGCTGCCGTTCACCTCAATTCTGACCTGATTCCAGGTCAGGCCGTTTCCGGCATGGATCAACGCCCGGACGGTCGGACCGCTGCCTGACTGCCGGCTCCCTGCGGCGGGAAGAGGCACGCGGGAGGCTGGGTTCGCCTCGAACTGCGCCAAACGCTCGGAAAGGTCCACGAATGACAGCCGGTTGCGGTCACGCAGGTTCTCGATGTCGGCAGTGAGCCAGGGGCCGGATGGAAACAACACCGTGCTGTCGGTTCGCGCCGAAAGCGACCGGAGCAAAACGGTATAGTCCCCCAGGTGGCCACCGGGTAGGAAAAGAAGCACCGGCCGGGCCATGATGAACCTGCTTTCGATGGACTTCGACATCCACACGCGCTACGCCGACATGCTCCGCTTCAATTCGTTCCGCAGGGCGCGACGTGTGCGGCGTGAATTGGGCAACGGATTCGTCTTCGCCGTCCATGGTGCCAAGCCATGCAAGGATTTCGACATCGCCAGGGCAGCCGACCGCGCCCGCTGGACGAAGGAACACGGCACCACCATCCTCGACTTCGGGGCCGGCCATCTGACGGAAACTTTCCTGCTTCGCCAACAGGGCATCGACTGCACGCCGTTTGAGCCGTACCGGCTTGGGCCAGGGGGCATCAACAAGGCCGAGAGTATCGAGCTGGCCCGCGCCTTTCTTGCCGAAGTGGCGGAGGGCAAGGACTGGACCAGCATCTTCATCGCCAGCGTGCTCAACTCGGTGCCGTTCCGCGAGGACCGCGAACACATCGCCTGCCTGTGCTCGGCGCTGTGCCGCCCCAACACGAAGGTCTATGCCTGTGCATCTTCCGCCGGGGAATCCGGGTGGCGGCAGGTCAATGGCAAGGCGTTCATGAACGAGTCCAACGCGGGCAACATCGCCTTTCGGCTAGACTATGAGCCAGGCATCCGCATCGGGGATTTTCAGGACAAGCCCAAGGTCCAGAAGTACCACACTGAGGCTGAGTTCCGCGACCTGTTCGGCCCGTTCTTCCGAGTGGTGAAGGTCGATGACTTCTCCAACAACATCAACGCGGCTTGCGCTTCGGCGCTGCCCGTCGATAAGGACAAACTCCGTGCCGCCATCGAGTTTGAATTCAACCTGCCCTATCCGGACGGCACCCGCATGGACCTTGTGAAATCCGCCATGGACTCTTTCTCCAAACGCCTTCAGACTTCCACGCTTGAAATCAGCGAGCCGATGATCGAGGCGGCACGCGGGCAGTTCGCCAGCCACCCGCACGGCAAGCGCGTCACCATCCAGCGTGCCGACCTGCGCCACGAGTTCCCGGTCGTGACATCCAGCGTCGTGCTCTCGGTGCTCACCCTGCAATTTACGCCCATCGAATACCGCCAGCGGATCATCCGCCGCGTGTTCGATTCGCTGGCCCCCGGTGGTGCCTTCGTGCTGGTTGAAAAGGTGCTCGGTGCCAGCG
>CAIQXC010000482.1 GCA_903875675.1 Akkermansiaceae bacterium | reverse complement strand
TTTCATCAACGCACGGAGCGCCGGCATCCTGCCGGCTGCGTTCCGCATCC
This sequence comes from Akkermansiaceae bacterium, assembly GCA_903875675.1. Classification (GTDB taxonomy): domain Bacteria; phylum Verrucomicrobiota; class Verrucomicrobiia; order Verrucomicrobiales; family Akkermansiaceae; genus Luteolibacter. The sequence continues at coordinate 1,831 of CAIQXC010000482.1, read as the reverse complement.
TGCGGAACGCTCTTTGTGTTTTTGCGAGGCTGCTTCCCGGAGGTCATCTCCATGTTTCCCGGCGGGACGCCGGAAACTGCCGCCATGATGGCGGCGCTCCCCGAAGACAAAGGGATCAAGAATTAAAGGGAAACCTTGCCACGTCTGCGCAGCAGCAAGCCGCTAGAGACGAGGGCGAGTGTGGAGAGCAGCGACGTGGGTTCACGGACCGCAGCGAGCTCGCTGCTGGCAACACGGAAGCCCTCGCTGTCGCGCTCGAGCGACGGGCCCCAGTTGCTGCGGAACGAGGAGGCCAGGTAGCTGCCGTCGAAGAGATAGGAGCCCCACGCTGCCCGCGCGACGAGCCCCTGACAGCGTCGTTCCATTCCCAAACGTTGCCGCCTTGGTCGAAGGTGCCGTAGGAACTCGGGTCGCCGCTGTAAAAGCCGACGTCAGTAGAGACGCCGCTTGCATAGTTCGCATCGGCCGTGGTGATCGTGTTCTGGCCGTTGGGATAGAGCGAGTAAATCTTGGTGGTGCCGTTGTAATATGCCGCCTTGTACCACTCGTTCTCGCTGGGAATGTAAACCTTGGCTTCAGCGTTCACCATGACGATGCCGCTGGTCTGGCCGCCGATGAGCGTGCAAGCCCCGGTCTCGGTGCTGCCGCTGCCTTGGTCATTGCCCAGCCAGTTGCTGAAGCGCGCTGCATCGAACCACTATACATAAACCACCGGCTTGTTCTCGAAGCCGGATGTCGCGCTGTAGGTGTAGCTGCCGGATGAGCCTGTGCGACCGATGCCGTAGCTAGACATGTTCTCATTGTAGAGCGAGTAGCTGTCGAGAATCAGCTTCGCGTCGCTGGCACGGCGTTCGATTTCCTCGCCGAAGTCCGCACCCAACTCCTAAAAGTGGTCTGACAGGGTTTTGAGACCCATTTGACGTTGGCCATGCCAGTTAGTGCCTACGGCATTTGGAATATCGCCGTTAGCACGGCTTACTGCGTTCAACGTCGGCGCAGTTTTGTTGGGCTTCGCGGCCCGCGTCCACGGTCACCCGGCGGGGTGGCACAGAGGAAATTTTCCACCATCCCGCGATGGGTGGCGGCAATCCCCGGCTGATGGCATCCCCAATGACGTAGGCCCACACCGGGCGGATGAATCGCCGTTCAAGGATCATCTGGCGGAACGAAAACCGCCGATCGGCCTTGGCTACGATCAAACGCACACCCGCGCCGCCGATTTTGCTGGAATCGGCCGCGAACTCGAACGGGATCACTCCCAGCGCGGAATCCCGCCGCAGATGTTCAAGGAAGCCCGTGAAGGTGGGCGACGGCCGGTTGGATTGGAAACTTTCGAGTGACTCGTCGGGTTTGAGCGCCACCAACTTGCCGCCGACGATGCGCTGGAGCGATACCGGGTCGCTCGCATCGCCAGCGCCACCGGTGCCGCCCACCACGAAATCTCCGTTGTCGTCCAACTCGCCCCGAGCTGTCTTGAGGATGCGTAACACGTCGGCGTTGTCCTTCACCGCATGCTTCTCCAGGGCGAGCAATTCCATTTCGTCCAAGACATGGTTGATTTAACTGTGGAGGTAGCGCGACTTGCGGACCAACTCGGTGCGCACACCCGGCGTGAGTTCGTTGCGGGCGTCGGTCGGTGAGGCCCCCGGCACCGTGCCACGGCGCGGCGACCAGTTAGCCGCCTCAAACGGAGAACTCCACGCCTTGGGAGCGAACACGGGCGGCAATAGCAGCTTGGCGATGGTGGCTAGGCGGTTCATTTGGGGAGGTATCCGGAGACGTAGGAGGCACCGGCGATGCGGGAGCGGCCGTAGGTGGCCAGGTCCAGCAC
>CAIQXC010000481.1 GCA_903875675.1 Akkermansiaceae bacterium | reverse complement strand
GCAGTCTTCGTTGTTAGGACTGGTCATGCCACACTGCGCCTCGTCAAAACCGGCAAACTGTTGGATGATAAAATCGAAATTCTCTCCGGCCTTGAGCCCGGCGATCCGGTCGTGACGAGCGACGCCTCCCACCTCACCGACGGCCAACCCGTGACTGCACAGCCATGACCGACACATCATCAAAGCCGCATTCTCTTGGCATCGCAGGCCGCATCGCCGCCGCCTTTATCGACTCCAAGCTCACACCGCTGATCATCGTTGCGGCAGTTCTGCTAGGCGGCGCTGCCATCGTGCTGTTGCCGCGTGAAGAGGAGCCGCAAATCAAGGTGCCCATGGTCGATGTGATGGTGGCCATGCCGGGTTCCAGTTCCAAGGAAGTCGAGGAACGGGCGACCCGCCCGATGGAGAAACTGCTCTGGGAACTGCCCGGGGTCGAGTACCTCTATTCCACCTCCCGGGATAGTGAGAGCCTGATCATTGTGCGCTTCAAGGTCGGTGAAGATCCGCAATCCAGCTTGGTCAAGCTCACCGAGAAACTCCGCTCTAACTTTGATCGCATCCCGCCCGGAGTTGCCTCGCCGCTGATCAAGCCCAAGAGCATTGATGACGTGCCGATTCTGGGACTTACCTTCCACAGTTCCCGTTATGATCATCTTATGTTGCGCCGACTCGCCGCGCAAGTTGAGGAATCCATCAAGCAAGTGCCGTTAGTGGCAGAGACCACGCTCATCGGAGGTGCCCGCAAGGCCGTCCGCGTGATCCTCGATCCGGCCCGACTGGCTTCCCGCAGCCTCAGCCCGGCGGGCATCGTGCCGATGCTGCAACAATCGAACCGGCAGTACCGCGCCGGCGGCCTCACCACCGCCAACCGCGAAGTCCTGGTGGAGACGGGTGCTTTCTTGAAAACCGCAGAAGATGTTGGCAACGTGGTCATCGGTGTGTTCAGCGGGCGACCGGTCTATCTGCGCGAAGTGGCGGAGATCCTCGATGGCAGTGAGGAAACCAATCAATATGTGTTATTCGGCTCGGGAAATCACATGGAAGAACCCGCCGTGACCCTCAGCATTGCCAAGCGCCCCGGTGCCAATGCCATTGCCGTCGCCGACGATGTGCTCCGCAAGGTCGAGCTGCTCAAAGGCAAGCTCATTCCTGCGGATGTGACGGTTGACGTGATCCGCAACTATGGCGAGACCGCGGCGGAGAAATCCAACGAACTGTTGTTTCACATGGGCATCGCCATTTTCAGTGTCACGTTGCTGATTTGGCTCACCCTCGGTTGGCGCGAGTCGGGCATCGTGGCGGTGGCCATCCCTGCAACTCTAGCGCTAACTCTGTTAATATTTTACCTATATGGTTTCACGCTCAATCGCATCACCCTTTTCGCGCTGATTTTCAGCATCGGCATCCTCGTCGATGACGCCATCGTGGTGGTCGAAAACATCGTCCGACATTTCCACCTGCCGGGAAACCACGGACGGAATTGGTCGGCCATCGCGGTGGAGGCCGTCAACGAAGTGGGCAATCCGACGATCCTGGCCACCTTTGCGGTGATTGCCGCAGTGCTGCCGATGGCCTTTGTCGGTGGCCTGATGGGGCCATACATGCGGCCGATTCCCATTGGGGCGAGTGCCGCCATGTTTTGGTCGCTGCTCATCGCCTTCATCGTCACGCCCTGGGCATCCATCCGCATCCTCGGTTGGGGCAAGCGCCAGCTCTCTGATGGGGAGCGCCAGCTCTCTGATGGGGAGCGCCGGCGTCTCGCCGGCAGTGTTCGGCATCCTGCCGAACACTCTTCAGCCACAGCCAAGCCGATTTCATCTCCAGCCGAGCCCTCTTCATCTCCTGCCGAGCCCTCCTCATCTTCTACCACCACCCCTCCATCTCCTGCCGGACACTCTTCAGACCATGCGGAGGATTTCTTCACCAAGCTATACCGCCGCATGATGGGACCGCTGATTCATCATGCAGGCTGGCGGTGGGCGTTTCTAACGGGAATTACGTTGCTGCTGTTAGCCTCATTTGCAACCGTCGGTCTCGGTTGGGTGAAAGTGAAAATGCTGCCGTTCGATAACAAGAGTGAATTCCAGGTCATTCTCAACATGCCGGAGGGTGCCTCGCTCGAGCAAACGACTGCGGTCGCCCGTGAGATGGCGGCCGCCATCCGCAACGAACCGGAAGTCACCAACTGGCAAATTTATGGTGGCGTGGCCTCGCCCTTCAATTTCAGCGGTTTGGTGCGCCACTACTTCATGCGGCGCGGGGCAAACATCGCGGACGTCCAAGTCAATCTCGTACCCAAGAACGAACGCAAGGCCCAAAGCCACGACATCGCCAAGCGCATCCGGCCGCGGTTGGCCGCCATCGCCGAGCGCTATCAAGCGCGCATTGCAATCGCCGAGGTGCCGCCTGGTCCGCCTGTCCTGCAAACCTTGGTCGCGGAAATCTACGGACCCGATGAAACGTCCCGGCTCAAACTTGCAGAGAAAGTCAAAACCATCTTCAAGCAAACCCCCGGCGTGGTGGATGTCGATTGGTATCACGAAGCGGATCAACAGAAGGACCGCTTTGTCATCGACAAGGAAAAGGCCGCGCTCCACGGCATCAGTGCAGCCACCATTTCCCAAACCCTCAAAATCGCCGTGGATGGCGAGACGGTCGATCTCCTCCATCAACCTGCCGAGAAGGAGGATGTAGGGATCCGGCTTGAGATTCCGCGCTCTTCCAAGACCACGACTGACGAGCTGTTAGCCCTGCGTGTGCGATCGGGTGATGCCAATGCGCTGCCCGAACCCGGTGCATCCGCGGCGCCTCTGGTGCCATTGCGCGAACTCGTGAAAATTGAGCACGGCACCGTCGAGAAGAGTCTCTATCACAAAAACCTGATGCCGGTGACGTATGTCATTGGAGACGTTGCTGGTGTTGTGGAAAGCCCGGTTTACGCAATCCTAGGCATGAACAAGGCATTGAAAGCCCTCGACACCCGGGAGTTCGGCGGCAGTGGTGCGGAGTTGAAGATCCACAATGCCAGCATGCCATTTTCCGATGCCGAGCCATCCATGAAATGGGACGGTGAGTGGCACATCACCATTGAAGTCTTCCGGGACCTTGGCTCCGCTTTTGCCGCCTGTTTGGTGTTGATCTATGTGCTGATGGTCGGCTGGTTCCGCAGCTTCATCACCCCAGCCATCGTGATGATCGCCATTCCATTCTCGCTCATCGGTATTCTCCCTGCACACGGTCTGATGGGTGCCTTTTTTAGTGCCACCAGCATGATCGGCTTCATGGCCGGCGGTGGCATCGTTGTTAGGAACTCGATCATCCTGGTGGACTTCATCGAATTGCGGCTGCGCGAAGGCATGGCTCTCAGCGAGGCGGTCATTGATGCGGGGGCCGTGCGGTTCCGGCCGATGCTGCTCACTGCCATGGCGGTCATCGTTGGTGCCGCAGTGATTCTTGCCGATCCCATTTTCCAAGGCCTGGCCATCGCTCTGATGGCCGGTGAAGTCGCCAGCCTCCTCATCAGCCGCATGGCCGTGCCCGTTCTTTACTATATCTTTAACCACAAGCGCTGTTGACGCCCAACAACGCAGTACCCTCGCTGCCCTCGCCAAAGCCCTTGGCGGCGGCTGGAGGTACCCCTTTGCCCCAGACGAGTTCCAGCGCGGTCTCGGCCCCTTCTGTTTCGATAGTCTGGAGCAGACTGAAGAGCTTATCGTAATAGGCGATGCTCCGGCGTTTGGGCTTTTCGATGATTGACCACTCAGACCACTGCTGATCGAGGTAAGCAGTAAAGACAGTCTCCCGTTCTGGCGCGTCGTAGAAGTTGATTTCTTGCTCTGGATCGGTGGGATGCGGGATCGATTCGCGACGATTCGGTTCTCGCAAGGGATCATCTGAGTCCACAATCCAAGGCACCAGATCGACGGGCAACTGAGGTGGCTCTGTCGGCTGCAGTCGTTGAATCGTTAGCCAAATCTCTCCAGATTCGTCCGAACTGTTTAGGGAAAAACCTGGTAGTTCTGCGACATCCTGCTGCCAGATCCAGAACTCAGTGTTCGACCTCAAAAGCGCCACGGGGT
>CAIQXC010000480.1 GCA_903875675.1 Akkermansiaceae bacterium | reverse complement strand
CCGTCAGCGCCGATGGTTGCCGTGCAGGACGGTGGCGACACCGCAATCAGCACGGCCAGAATCCCGATAGACCTGGCGAATGCTGGAGCGTACTTTACCAGTGCCCAGGTTGCCGACCCGATAAGAGTCAGCGCCAATGAGTCGGCGAAGTCGCTCGCGCCATCCAAGGGAAACTTGAACTTGGCGATAGCGAGCATGATTACCACGACAATCAGGTGCCGCAGGTAGGAGGCGATTGGATTAGTTGGATTCATTTGCTTTGTGTTTGCTTTGTGTTTACTTCATTTGCTTTTCGATACGGGAGATTGTTGCCTCGATATGCTCAAGGATTGACGAGTTTCGGCTCACGACGGGTTTCATTTCATCCAGCGACTTTTGGTCTCGAACATCGTTAGAGACGACGGCGGAAGTCAGGTCAGCCAATATTTTCGAGTTGGACACGAGGATCCCGATTACCTTGTCGTCGGTTTCTCTCCTGTCTTTGGCTTCTGCCGTGTCATGCTGCCTGCGGTCCCAGACTTGGTACACGATGAGGGACAGGCAACACGTCACGAGCACGCCGTTCTTGCGGAGGATGTATCCGGCAAGGGATGGCACGTCATTCGGTAATTCATCCTGCGGAATTGAGTCAAGTTGGCTCTTGGTTGGGCGTGTCATGGCTCTGTGGTGGTTTCTACGGGGTGAGGGGTGACGGAGAACTTGTAGTCCAGCCCGAGCGAGATTTCCCTGCCGGGAGTGACCGGGGCTCGGCAAGAGAGCGCAGGACTGCTGATTTCATCCAGCGATGCGTTGACGGCTGATCCAAGAGCTGAATTGGCGGCACAGACTGCCTGGGTCCGCTCCACATCGGCGTTTAGTATGGCAGCGAGCCGGTCATCGGGCAGGCCCCAAAACTCGGCGTTGCAACGTGCGATGGTCGCGGCCAGATGGTGAGTGGCCTCGGCGGTTTGGAGGATGAGATTGTCTAGCAAGCTGGCATCTTGCTGGAGCTGGTTCGGAGTGAGAATGAGTGGCATGATTGGATTAGTTAGGAAGCATTTCAAACTGGCACCATGTGTCTGAACTGTTGTTAAAGAGTTGCGCTGCTGGTGACGAATAGACGCGGATGGTTATGGAGTCGGCAGCCGTGACGGGAATGATGACGCTGAACGGGTTGATTGAACCCGACATGTAGTTATTAGAACTGAAGCACCGCTTAACTCTCGTTGATCCGTTGTACACAGTGACAACAAAAAGTCCCCCACTGCAAACATTGACGCCAATCGCGCCCGTAACTTTCAGGTATCCAGTGTACGGCACTGTATATGTATTCGTGCCGGTGTTGAATCCACTACCAAACTCGACGGTATCAAACTTCACAATGTCATAGACGCTGACAGTCAACGTCTGCGCGGCATTGAGATATACCGATGTTCTGGTTAGTGCCGAGAACACCGGAACCGATGAGAACGACTGCACTCCCGCGAACGTCTGCGCGGCATCGGTGCGGGCCAGCACGGCGGAAGAGGATGGCAATGTGAATGTGCAGCCCGTGGTTGGTCCAACAAATGCCAATGATCCAGTGCAGTTGAATTGAATGGCAGACGATGTTAGAAAACTGCCACCCAAGGTGATCGTCTTGCCCGTGTTGGCGATTCCGGTGCCGCCGTATTGACCGGCGACGACCGTGGCGTTCCATGTTCCTACCGTGAGGGTGCCAACGGTCGTCAGGTAGGACAGGACGAGTGAAATGGGAAGCGCCGTGCCGGAAAGCGCCGCCGCGAGAGGTGCGGCATGGTAGTGGTCGGAGCGCGCCGCCGTCGGGGCTATGCCAGGCGACCCTGACCCAGAGTTGGGAGTTGGGATAGAACTGGACAGCGATAGCGATGCCAGTGGGATGGCCACCCACAGGTTAGACGATGAGAGGACGTACAGGTAGGTGCTGTCCACCATCATGCTGCCGGGGTAACCTGCTGTCTGAGTGACGCCGCCTGCTAGACTGGTGGCTGACACCACATTGACGGTCCCGGTCACTGTTCCTGATGGCGCGGCAGTCACCAGGGCAGCGGCGGCCGTGTTGGCATTCACTGCTGCAATGACGTTGGCGGCGGTGGTGATGCCTCCAGTGGTCACCACCAACGTGCCAGAGCCGGGGCCAACGGTGTAGGTCAAACCTGCCGGGGTGGAGGCGTTACTTGTGGACGATGCGCTGAACACGAGTAACCCGCTGGCATCATACTGAACGACGTTCCACTTTGCCCCGTCATTGAACCAGGCCGTTCGGGCAACCCCGGTGATGGACAAGTTGCTAGCCACACCGTCCGAGGTAAAAAGGGTGGATGATACCGCATAGCAAGTTGCCAGGGCAGGAGTGGCTCCGGTCGCGTTCACGGTCCCGATGGTGCAAGGTGTGATGGTGATGGCAGTCCCGACCACCGACACGACAGTCGCGATGCCGGTGACTTGTGCAGCATAGGCGATGGTGATCGAATTGGCGGCGTAGCTCTTTGCCTTTGATGTGTACACCACGACGTTGTTGCTGCCGCTCGGAGTGATCGTCACGGTCGCGTAAGCTCCGTTGACTGGCGTTCCTCCAGACGAATCAATAGCCCCGCTTTCACCCCCCTTGATGACATCGTTGTAGATGGTGGCGGGGATCGTTTGAGACGACGTGCGCACAGTCCCGATAGCGAACTCCATCTCGAAGATGGCCGACACCGAGGCGGTGCTCCCCGTCAACAGTGCGGCGATACTGTCGGTTGCAAGATTGAGGGTGAACCGATAGACGGTGCTGGTCAGGGTGCCGGTCTTGACCCAGCTCGCGGCGTTCGCGATGAAGTTTCCAGAGAAGTCGCCAGCCGCTTTGAGGCCGACCTTTCCGGTTGCGGACGGGTCCAGTTCGACAACATTGCCGCCACTGGTGAACAACACGTCCAGGACACAAGAGTCGCCCCGCTTGAGAGACAGCGCCGTGAGTGGAGAGTTGACCCCCAGAGTCTCGACGATCTTGCTGCTGTCCAAGTCAAAATATATCCTCACGCCAAGACATGCCTGTCAACCGTCAGGAAACAGACCCCACAGGATGAACGTAGGGCGCACCTGTCGTTGTCGAGCTAACATAGATTTGGGCGATGTACCGGTACACGTCCACCACCAGGTCGTCTGCGGCGGCAAATTTCCCTCCCCTGACGTAGCGCATGTAGGATGTCAGGTCCGTGCCGGTCACGCTGTTCGTTGCGGTGTTCACATTTGCCATGACGGGCAGGAGGTTGAACGTCGGCAATCCCATATCTATCTGAATGGTGTCGTCGTCAGAAAGCACAACGCCGGGACCCTCAACGGTGCGGAACTTATAGACGTTTTCCGCCTCGACATGCTCCTTGAAAACGCCGATTCCACTGCCGAGATTCTCACCTGTCCACAGTTGCGCCCAATGCTCGATGTCGCTCTGCTGGTACGGGGTGATCGTTGGCACGCCATTGGCGTCGAGGTCGAGCCGGAACAGGCTGACATAGTAGTTTCCGTCCGTGCCCGAGCCTTCTGGATCGGACGGAGAATAGTGGGTGCCGTCGATGGCGTCAGCGTCAGATGTTATGACAATCTCAGGAGTAGCCGACACTTGACCCTTTGAATCGGTTGTGAAGTGGCATCGGGCCGTCTGTCCATCCGTCATGCATAT
>CAIQXC010000479.1 GCA_903875675.1 Akkermansiaceae bacterium | reverse complement strand
GGTGCCTCTGATATCAAGCGCCAGACGACGCTCGGTTTCGGCGCAATGGCCCAGGATTTGGCCGACCATGAGGGCATGAAAGGTAAAATCCTTGAAGAATCCAAGCGCTTCTTCAAGCCCGAGTTTCTCAATCGTCTCGATGATATCGTGGTGTTTCACATGCTCGAAAAGGACGACCTCAACAAGATCGTCGATCTCGAGGTGGAAAAACTCCTCAAGCGTCTCCGCGAGAAGGACATTGTTTTCGCCCTCAGCGATGACGCCCGCACTCTCCTGGCCAGCAAGGGCTTCGATCCCGCTTACGGGGCCCGGCCGATGCGTCGTGCGGTTGAGCGCTTCCTCGAAGATCCGCTTGCCGAGGCAATCTTGCGCGGTGATGTCAAATCCGGCTCCTTCGTCAATGTCAGTTGCAAGCCGGACTCCGATGAACTCCAATTCTCCTCAAGCCAACCGGATTCCCAACCCGCCACCGCTGAGGCCTAACGAGGCTGCTCGTCAGATCCAAGTAAGCGCTCAATAAGTGGGCGTTGGAAGCCGCTAAGGGCTCCCACTGACAGTAGCGGCGCTCTGTGAGCGCTGGTTTGAATGAGAGGACGCTTGCCGGAAGGAAACGTTGGCTCATCGACGGTTCACCGTCACCGGAGGTCATAGACGCGCCGCTACAATGCAGCAGATAGATTTGCGCGGGGATACTCAGCGCAAGACCTTCATTTTGTGGATACCGAACACGGCGTCATCGCCAAGTTCTTCCTCGATGCGGAGGAGTTGGTTGTACTTGGCGATTCTATCAGAGCGGCTCATGGAACCGGTTTTGATTTGGCCGCAATTGGTGGCCACGGCGATATCGGCGATGGTGGCGTCCTCGGTTTCGCCGGAGCGGTGGCTGAGTACGGCGGTGTAGGCGTTTTCCTTGGCCATTTCGACGGCATCGAAGGTTTCGGTGAGAGTGCCGATCTGGTTGACCTTGACGAGGATTGAGTTAGCCACACCGAGCTTGATGCCCTTGGCCAAAAACTCTGTGTTAGTGACAAACAGGTCGTCGCCAACAATTTGGGTGGTCTTGCCGAGTCTGTCGGTTAGGACCTTCCAACCCGCCCAATCGTTCTCGGCGCAGCCGTCTTCGATGGAGATGATTGGATAGTTTTTCTGCAGTTCGGCATAATAGGCGACGAGTTCCTCGGCGCTCTTGACGGACTTGTCGGATTTCTTGAAGACGTAGGCGTTTTTGTCCTTATCGAAAAACTCGGAGCTCGCGGCATCTAGGGCAATGGCAATATCGATGCCGAGTTTGTAGCCGGCTTTTTCGATGGCCAAAGCGATGACGCTGAGGGCGTCGTCCGCACTCTTGAGGGTAGGGGCAAAGCCACCTTCGTCGCCGACGGCGGTGGACAGGCCTCGGTCGTGCAGGACTTTTTTGAGGGAGTGGAACACTTCCGCGCCATAGCGGATGGCTTCACGGAACGTTGGCGCGCCGATCGGCATGATCATGAACTCTTGGAAGTCGATGGGGGCATCGGAATGGGCTCCGCCATTGATGATGTTCATCATCGGTACGGGCAGCACCTTGGCATTGGGGCCGCCAAGGTATTTGTAGAGGGGAACACCCAGCTGAATGGCAGCGGCCTTGGCCACCGCGAGTGACACGCCGAGGATGGCATTGGCACCGAGTTCCTTCTGGGTGGAGGTGCCGTCCAGCGCGAGCATTGCGGCATCAATCGAGGCTTGCTCGGTCGCATCGTAACCGAGCAATGCTGGTGCTAGCCGGGCGTTGACGTTTTCGACGGCCTGGAGCACGCCCTTGCCGAGGAAGCGGGCCTTATCGCCATCGCGCAGTTCGACGGCTTCGTTTTCGCCGGTGGAGGCACCGGAGGGCACTGAGGCGCGGCCGATGGCACCGCCTTCGAGGTGCACGTCAACTTCGACGGTTGGGTTGCCTCGGGAGTCGATGACTTCGCGGCCGCGGATTTCAACAATGGTGGTATAGTCCATGGGATGGTGTGGTGTGTGGTATTTGGTTAGTTGGAGAGATGATAAAGACAGAAGACGAAGAGACAGAAGACATGAGACCAGAGGAAGAAGTGCTCCGTGCCGCCCTATGGCTCTTGATTTTCTAGTTTTGCAGCGAAGCGTGTCTTGTGACTTTCAGTCTGTCTTCTACGGGTTGAATGGCGCGATGGATTTTATGGTTAGGGTTTGCATTTCTTCGGTGACGGTATCGCGGATTTGGACGGTATCGCCCGGAACCCGGCCTAACAGTGCCTTGCCAACATCGGAGAGATAGGACACATGTTGCAGATCTGGAGCGGAGTCCCAAGCCCCGAGAACGCACATGACGATGGGAGTGGATGTGGCGTCGCTGAGGGTGACGATGGTACCGATATTGACGGAGGAGGCATCGGAGCCCTTGAAATCGGTGCCGCGGGCGTTGTGAATTTCCTTTTCCAAGGCGGACTGGCGGTGGGCGAGGTATTTTTCCAAATCTTTGGCTGACTTGTATTCGAAGTTTTCTCTGAGATCCCCGTAGGAACGGGCGATTTTTACATCGTTGCGGTTCTGGGGGATTTTGTTGCGGACGAGGTCATCGAGTTCGGTTTTCTTGCGTTCGAGGCTATCCCAGGAGACGAGGAGGAGTTCTTCGCGTTTTTTTGAGCCCTCGCCGCTGACGAGTTCGGCGGTTTCGGGGCGGATTTTGATGATGCGAGCCATCAGGGATTTTTTCTCCAACTCGCCGAACACGGGGCAATCAAGGAGGCGCCGGGCGAAGTTACGCGACTCGTTGATATCCATGATGGAGACCAAATCACCGAGGAGGTTTTTGTCCTCGTTGAGAAGGGTTTGGAGGCGGGACGTCTTGCGGGGGCCATCAGCGAGATGGTCGTTTTCCAAGAGGTTGAGGATGGAGGCACCCACATCGGGACTGAAGACCGAGGCGGCGGGGTGTTTGCGCTCGCGGCACACCCAAATCAGGGCGTCGGGACCCAGAGCACGGCGGGCCAGGGCCGAACGCAGGTGGGCGGCGAGAGCCGGCATGCCGCCACGATCCAAGAGGATGCGGGCAATTTCGGTGACGCCGCGGGCACCCGCACAATCGAAAACCTGGACGATTTTTTCGATCCAAACATCGCCATAGGCTTCGGGGAAAGCCTCGAACACGGCGCGCTGACGGGTTGATGGCAAGGCCGCGACATCTTCGGCGAGCTTGGTTGCATCGACGTTGGCAATGAGGCTGGCGAGACGAACGGCCTTGGGATCGAGTTCGAGAGCCTTTGACGAGCCGATGACTTCATCGCGGGCGGCGACGAGTTGGAGGGCCTGGCCAAGCAGGACGCGCGAGGCTTTTTTGGCACCGTCGTCGATGTCTTGGAGCAGGCGTTTGAGGGCTTCGGTGTCGTTTTCGAACGCTCCAATGTCTGCTGCAATGGCTTCCAAACCGCGGATCATGCCCTTGATGTCACGCGCAGCCTCAAAGTCGGCGACGAGAGCCTCCGCCGGGGTTCGATCTCCTCCGCGCAGCACGATGGGCTCGGTGCGTTTGGAGGGGATGACGGCACGGCGGCTTTCGCGGAGGGATTTTTTGGTGGAGTCCCACCATTTTTTGAAAGAGGCCTCGGGGATGACGGTGCCGCAGAGTTCTTTTTCGAGGGCTTCACCGGTCATGCTGCCGCCATGACTGTGGAGCAGATGGACAATGAGTTCGACGGGGTCTTGTTTGGACAGAGCCCGGAGTTCCTCGATTTGCTCGATTTTTCTAGCTCGGAAATCCTCGCCGGCAATCCACTCGGTTTTTTGGAACGCGAATTGGAGTTCCATGACCTGGCCCATCGACTTTTCGAAGTCGATGGTAACCTTCTTACCAGGTAGATCCCAGTCGGTGACCTTGCCGGCCCCGAAGGATTTATGAATACAGAAATTTCCGGGAGCCAATTGGGAAAGGCGCTCGCCAACAGATTTGGGAATGCGGCCGGCTTCAACCAGCTTCGCCACGTCAGGATGCATGCGGCGGAAGATGGGAAGCTGACGAGCAAAACGCAAGGCAATCCCGGTAAAAAAATCGATGGGGCCTAAAACTCAGAGTTTAGGAGGCTCCACAGGGGCTGGCGGAGAGCCGGGCGCTGGCGTTTGGGGAGTCACGACGCGAGGGCGAGGTGCCCGGACGGGGACCATGCGGCTGTCCAAGGCGTGGTCGAGGCTGCGGCGTAGAACCCAGATGCGGCGGCGCCAATCGGCTGGGATGCTATCGAGATTGCCTTCGGCAGCGAGCGTACCTTCAAAGATGACTTGTTTGTCCGGGCCATGGATCATGACTTGATAGCCTTCGCCTTCGCGGCGGATCAGCGCCCCACCATCGGTATCGGAAAAGGTAGCGGTGCGTTTCTCTGGAATGATGATTCGCGTTGGATGGCCATCGTCGGAGAGGATGGCCACATCGACCATGTCGCGGGACAAGTCGCGGTTGTCGGCCGGAGCCTCACCCAAAGTGACCTTGATTTCGACTGGTTTGCCATCTCTGAAGATCGCCAGCGCGATTTCCTCACCGGGCTTTTTAAGATTGAGCAAGGTTGCCAGCTGGCCTTGGTTGACGAGCAATTGGTCACCGAATTTCCACAGTATATCCTTGGGATGGACCAGGGAGTGGTCCGCCGGCCCGCCGGGGCTTACGGCTTGAACCACGAAACCTATGCCCGGAGGCAGTGCAGGAATTTGGGCCACGATGCTTGCTTCAGGCTTGTGAACACTGAAGCCCAGGCCGAGCCAAGCGGAACCGGAGTGTGGGATGACCAGTGGAAGCGGCGGGGGCAGTGGGGGCAGCGGGGGAGGGGCGCTTGACCCGGCATTCTCGCCAGCGCAGGTAACAACGAGCGTGGCGAGAACCAGGAATGGACGTTGGAGTGGCATCTCAGAACACAGTGACAGGGGTCAAAATCATCTCCTCGCGAGGATCGGAAACCTGAACCACGATTCCGGTTTCTTCATCTCGTAGGGTGTTGGCTTCCACTACGCGGACGCGGACGGCTTGCATAGCGCCGCCATCGGGGTCGGCCACCCAGCCTTCGTCGGACATGGCTTCG
>CAIQXC010000478.1 GCA_903875675.1 Akkermansiaceae bacterium | reverse complement strand
GGCGAGCATATCGGCAAATGGCTGCATGCCGCCACGCTGGCCTGGGTCAACTCCGGCGATCCGGAGCTGCGCAAGAAACTGGATTACACCGCCACCGAACTGGTCAAAACCCAGCTCGATGATGGTTACCTGGGGACTTACTCCGATGACCATCGCTGGACCGAATGGGATGTCTGGGCGCACAAATACAACCTGATCGGCCTGGTCACTTACATCCGATACACCGGCAACATGGAACTGCTGCCCGCCTGCCGGAAACTGGCCGACCTGCTCTGCAGGACCTTTGGTGACGAACCGGGCAAGCACGATATCATCCCGGCTGGCGAACATGTCGGGATGGCTCCGGGCAGCGTGCTGGAACCTATCGTGCTGCTCTATCGTTTGACCGGCGAACCGCGCTACCTCGACTTTGCCAGGTATATCATGCGGGCATTTGAACAGCCAAACGGACCGAAGATTGTCTCGCGACTGCTGGAACTCAAGCGGGTGGACAAGGTCGCCGACGCTAAAGCCTACGAGATGCTCTCCTGTCTTAATGGCATCCTGGAAATGTATCGCACCACGGGCGGAGCAAACCTCCTGGAAGCCTGTCGCATTGCCTGGCAGGACATCCTCGACAAAAAACTCTATATCACCGGGACCACCAGTAATGGCGAGTTTTACGCGGAGGATTACTCCCTGATCAACACCAACAAGGTCGGCGAAACCTGCGTCACGGTCTCCTGGATCCAGTTCAACGCCCAACTCCTGCGCCTGACGGGTGAGGCCCGCTTTGCCGAACAACTCGAGCGGGCGGTGGTCAACCAGTTGTTTGGCGCTCAACAGCCCGACGGTAACGCCTGGTGCTATTACTGCCCCATGGAAGGGGTGAAACCTTACCGCGGCTCGCTCGATGGCCATTGCTGTCTTTCCAGCGGCCCGCGCGGCATCGCCTTGATCCCGACCTTTGCCGCCAGCGTCGATGCCGATGGCGTGGTGGTCAATCTCTATGACGCAGGCACCGCCAAGCTCGCCTTGCGTGATGGCAAGCCAGTCGTGCTGACCACCGAAACGAATTATCCCAGCGATGGAAAGATTGTCATCACGGTGGACGCCGGGTCGGCAGCTCCCTTTGCCTTCAAGGCGCGCATCCCGGCTTGGTGTCGTGAAGCGACGGTGAAACTCAACGGCACAGCGGTGAAGGCGGATAAAGGCAAGGATGGCTATGCCACCATCAAACGTGCCTGGGCCAAGGGCGACAAGGTGGAGTTGAATTTCAAACTGGAACCGCGGGTGGTTGCCGGCGACCACACCAACGCCGGGAAAGTCGCCATCATGTTCGGCCCGATGGTGTTGGCAGCGGATGAAGCGTTGCTCGGAACGGACGGCATGCTGGTCAACGCGATTAACTTGGGCAATCCGGACCTAACAAAGCTAGCGATCACGCCGGAACCGGCACCTGATAAATTGAAACATTGGCCACAGGCCCGGGTTTTCCATATCAATGCCCTGTCGCATGGTGCGCCGAAGGAAATCCGCCTCATTCCCTTTGCCGACGCGGGCAGCCTTGGCGAGCAGTACCGGGTATGGCTGCCCCTGTATTCGCGAAGAACTGGCAATGTGCTGGTGGAGGGCAATTGGAGTTGGTCGCGTGGGGAGTATCCGGATGGATCCATCAATGACGAAGACGTTCATACGTTCATCGTCTCCCGTTACAACAAGCCTGCACCGGAGGATTGGTTTGCGGTGACGTTGGGAGAACCGCAGACGATCGTTTGCGTGCTCTATGCCCATGGCAAGACCTTCCCCGACGGCGGTTGGTTCGATGCCAGCGCCGGTAAACCGCGTATCCAGATCCAGACCAGCAAGGCCGGGACATGGGAGGATGCAGGCGAACTGAAGGATTATCCCGCCACCACCGCCACCAATGCGGCCACCCTGCGCGATGGCGAAATGTTCACCTGCACGTTGGCGGCCCCGGTCAAAGTGATCGGCGTCCGTGTCGTGGGCAAACCGGCGGTTGGCAATAACCCGAATCAGGCGTTCTCCTCGTGCGCCGAATTGCAGGCGTTCGAGAAATAACGCAAATATCAAGCACACCGCCATCACAACCCGAAGCAACATATGAAGTCCATCAACATGCACCCCATGGCCACCCATGGCCAGACCGCCGAGCCACGGAATATCCGGCATGTGCCGAAGGTTTTCTGTTCGGCGATGGTGGTGATCGGGCTCAACACCTCGCTCACATCGGCGGCAACCAAAGCCAACGCGGCCAGCACGTCCGGCACGGGGCTGGTTGTGGTCGAGAATCCTGTTAGCTACGCGGATGGCCGCCCCTATCCCTCGTACCGCCTGAACGCCGTGGATCAGGGGATGTTCCTCGAATATGGCAAGGGACCGGATCAGTGCGATACCATGAATGCCCGCGAGGCCCTGATCAATTACGTGGACGGAACCTACTATCTGTACTACGACGGCGCCGGCGCCAAAGGCTGGGTGTCGTGCCTGGCGGTGAGCAAGGATCTGAAAACGTGGGAGCGCAAGGGGCCCCTGCTCGACTTCGGACCCGGCGGGGCCGATTCCGCCGCCGCTTGCTCGCCCTGGATTATCAAGGACGACCATAACCTTTGGCATATGTATTACCTGGGAACTCCCAACACCACTGGAGGTGTCGAAAAGATCCCAATTGCCCCCTATTTGGCGTTGCACGCAACGAGTAAGTCTCCGGCAGGTCCGTGGACGAAGCAATACACCCCCGTTCCCTTCAGCACGGAAGAGGGCACGTACTATTCCATGTCGGCCTATCCCGGTCATATCCTCAAGCAGGGCAACGAGTACATGATGTTCTTCGGCTGCGCGGATGCCAAAGTACGGCGGACGATCTCCATCGCCCGCACCAAGGATCTCAACGGCGAGTGGACGCTCGACCCCACGCCGGCATTGCCCGTTACCGAAAACCTTGAGAACACCTCGGTATACTATGAGCCGACCAGCAGGATCTGGTTCCTGTTCACCAATCATATTGGCGATTTGTGTCCGGACGCAGTGTGGGTCTATTGGACCAAGGATCTCAACGTCTGGAATCCGGCCTGCAAGGCGATCGTGCTCGACGGCTCCAACTGCACCTGGAGCCATAAGTGCATCGGCATGCCCTCGGTGGTCCCGGTTGGAGACAAGCTGTATGTTTTCTACGATGCTCCTGGCGGCGACAGCACAAACGAGATGAGGCGGAATGTGGGAAAGGCGACTCTCCAACTGCCCCTGAAAGTCCTTGATCCAGCCATGTTGCAGGTCCCGGTGATGAACGGCAGCTTTGAGAATCCAGGCAAATCGATTGGCGGTCCTTGGGCGAAGTTCGGTAGCCCGTGGAGCACTCTAGACGCTCCCGCGAATTACCAGCAACTCCAGATCGTAACCGGAACCGCATTCACCCGCACCGTCGATGCCGGCGGCGAGTGGGCCGCGCTCATCAGCACGGATGACGCACCGGTAGATCACCCGCTCATGCAGTACCTGCCGCGAAGCGTTTCCGCCGGAGATACGCTGAGGGTAACATTCTGGCTCGGCAGGCAAAAAGGCCAGCCCGGCGGACAAGCGGTTGCATATTTCGACGTCGCCGGGACGAAGTACTCCACCACATACGACACCACCGAGTTGGCCGCCGATAGCTGGAAGAGCCATACTCTGACCCACAAGATCACCAATTCGGGAAATCTGAGTCTCGGGTTCTACGGCACCACGAAAGAAGGTTCCTGGTTGGACAAGATCGGTGACGTCACCGTGAAGCCGAAGTCGATTTAGGGAACCGTCATTCATCCGTTCACCAATGGCAGCAAACTCCTTGAAACATAGAATCACAATCTACTCCGCCCTGCTGCTGGCTTTGTCGGCCACGCTGCGCGCGACTGACGCGCGAATCCCAAAGCCAAACATCGTGGTGTTTCTGGCGGATGACATGAACTGGAATTACCCCGGCTTCAATGGCGGGCAGTGCGAGACACCCAATCTCGACCGGCTTGCCAAGGAAGGCACGAGACTCACACGGTTCTATGTGCATTCGGTATGTTCGCCGACGCGTGCGGCGCTCCTTGCCGCCCGGTATCCGTTTCGTAATGGCATGGAGGAGCGCTCGCACGGCAATGACACTGCGGGAATGCTGCCCGACGAGCGCACGCTTGCCCAGGCCCTAAAGCAAACCGGCTACGACACCGCCCTCATTGGCAAATGGCATCTCGGAAACTGGTATCAGCGCCAGTTGCCGCTCCAGCGGGGGTTTGATCATCACTACGGTCTCTATGGCGCCCTGATATCGTATAACGGCAAGACCCGCGGCCTTTGGTATGACTGGCACCGCGACGGTGAAACCATCCGTGAAGACGGCTACACCACGGATCTTTTTGCCCGCGAGTTCGAACGTCTGATGGCCGCCCGCACCAGTGGCCGGCCGTTCTTCTACTATGTCGCGTTCAATGCCATGCACGCGCCATTTGACGCGCCGCCCAAGTTGGTGGATAAGTATCGCAAACTGGCCGCGGCGGCACCGGGGCCGGGAAAGAACGCGCCGCCCCAGGAACTGGCGACGCTGGAGTCCATGGACACGGCCATCGGGAAAATGATCGCGGCGATGAAGGCCAAGGGAGTGTTGGATAACACGTTGATCGTCTTCTTCAACGACAATGGAGGCACCGGCGAAAATCCGCCCTTTCGGGGAGGCAAAGGCTCCACGTACGAAGGCGGCGTGCGGGTGCCCTGCATCATCCATTGGCCGGGCCATGTGCCTGCTAACAAGATGGTCGATGGCATGGCGCATGTGACGGATCTCTATCCCACGCTGCTGAAGCTGGCGGGTGGCTCGCTGGAGCAACCGCTGCCCCTCGACGGCATGGACATGTGGGATGTGTTCACTGGCAGGAAGCCTTCACCGCGCACGGAAGTGGTGCACAATCTTCCCGACGGAGGCAGAGGGGAGATGGGCGATATGTCCATCTGCCAGGGGCCTTGGAAGCTCGTCGGCAAGGAGCTTTACGATTTGTCTAACGATCCGGGCGAGAAGACCGATCTGGCCACAAAACACCCGGATATTTACAAGAAACTGTATGACAGAATCCAGCAACTTGTCGCCGAGCGTCGCCCGCCGGAAAAGCACCTTAACATTCCGGATAAACCGCTACTTGTTTTCGGCGAGAAAGAAAACGCCCATCCGCCGGCGTGGTTGCAGCCGTATCTCGATTCGCTTCCGGAGTCGCTCAAAGCAAAGAAGTAGCAGAAGAATATGCGAGACAAAATGAAAAAGACAATCATGACAGGAATGTGCGCGGCGGCAGTCATCACGCCGCTTGCGAATGCAGCGACGCCGGTGCCGGATAAGGTTTCCTGCGCGATTGCCGACCGGCAGGATTTCCAGCAGCCCGATCACCTGCACTTGACCGGCTGGATCGGCTCACGCATGGAGGCCAGCGCGAAGAACCGGCTGGCGAAGATTGATCCGGGCCGCCTGCTCATGAGTTATGAACACCGGCCGGGATGCCAGTCGTATGATGGCGAGCATATCGGCAAATGGCTGCATGCCGCCACCCTGGCCTGGGTCAACAACGGCGATCCCGAACTGCGCAAGAAGATGGATGACGTTGCCACGGGATTGGTCAAATGGCAGCTCGAGGATGGTTACCTGGGCACTTATAATCTGGATGGCAAACCCTGGGCCCGCTGGACCGAATGGGATGTCTGGACTCACAAATACAATCTCATCGGTCTCATCACCTACGTCCGTTTCACCGGCAACGAAGACCTCCTGCCAGCCTGCCAGAAGATGGGCGATTTGCTGTGCAAAACCTTTGGCGATGAACCTGGCAAGCTCGATATCAACACATCCAGCGCCCACGTCGGCATGGCCTCGGGCAGCGTGCTCGAGCCCATGGTGCAGCTCTATCGCCTGACGGGCGAAAAGCGCTATCTGGACTTCGCGAAATATGTGCTGCGAGCCTGGGAACAACCGAATGGACCGAAGATCGTCTCGGTGCTGCTGGAGCAGAAGCGGGTGGACAAGGTTGGCAACGGCAAGGCCTATGAAATGCTCTCCTGCATCAACGGCATCATCGAGATGTATCGTACCACGGGTGACCCCAAACTGCTGCAGGTCTGCCTGAATGCCTGGCAGGACATCGTCGATAAAAGACTCTACCTCTCCGGGTCAACCAGTGCCAGCGAACATTTCCACGACGATTTCGATCTGTCCAACACCAATAAGGTCGCTGAAACCTGCGTGACGGTTTCCTGGTTCCAGCTCAACATGCATCTGCTTCAGGTCACGGGTGAAGCCCGCTTTGCCGAACAACTCGAAAATACGGTATTCAACCATTTGTTTGCGGCGCAATTGCCGGCTGGCGCTGCCTGGGCTGTGTTTACGGTGATGGATGGCAAGAAGCAGTACTATTGCTCCACGAGTGCCCCCGACGTCACCTGCTGCCTGTCCAGCGGTCCGCGCGCGGTGGCCTTGATTCCTTGCTTTGCCGCCAGTATCGATGCCGAGGGCGTGGTGATGAATCTCTATGACGCCGGCACGGCCAACCTGACTTTGCGCAATGGCAAGCCGGTGGCTCTAACCACCGAATCGATCTATCCCAGCAATGGCAGAATTGTCATCACGGTGGACACCGAGTCGGCAGCTCCCTTCGCATTCAAGGCGCGCATCCCGGCCTGGTGCCGCGAGGCGACGGTGAAAGTCAACGGCAAGCCAGTGACGGCGGATAAGGGGAAGGATGGCTATGCCGCCATCAAACGCAGTTGGGTCAAGGGCGACAAGGTGGAGTTGAATTTCAAGCTGGAGCCCCGGGTCATTGCCGGTGAACGCTCCAACGTTGGCAAAATCGCTATCATGTATGGCCCGCTGGCATTGGCGGCCGATGAGGCCATGCTAGGCAAGGAAGGTATGCCAATCGGGGCGATTAGCATCGGCAAACCGGATCTGGCATCCCTGGCGATCAAGCCGGAGCCGGCACCTGAGAAAGTCAAGACCTGGCCACATGCCCTGGTGTTTCATTGCAACGTCATCGCTAATGAAAAGCCGCAGGAGATCCGCCTCATGACCTTTGCCGATGCGGGCAGCTTTGAGGAGAGTTATAAGATCTGGTTGCCGCTGTGCCGCAATGTGCTGGTGGATGGCATCGAAAGCCGGTCGCGCAAGGGGGATGGCACAGGATCGATCATCGATGAAAACGAAATCACCCTAGTCAACACCAATGACGGCGCGTGGCCGAAGGAGGATTGGTATGCGGTGACCCTGCCGGAAGCGAAGACCATTGCTCGCGTGGTCTTTATCCATGGCAAGGCCTTCAACGTCGGCGGGTGGTTCGATACCAGCGCCGGCAAGCCGCGCATCCAGATCCAGACCAGAGCCGACGGGCCTTGGGAAGACGCTGGTGAACTCAAGGATTATCCGGCCACCACCGGCAAAGACGCGGGCCCGCTCAAGGAAGGCGAAAGCTTCCAATGCCAATTGGCGGCTCCGGTGAAGGTGTTTGGCGTCCGGGTCACAGGCAAGCCGTCGTTTGGCGGCAACCCGAATCAGGCGTTCTCCACCTGTGCGGAATTGCAGGCATTTGCGAACTAATAGCTATCCTTGCTAACAAAAATAGATTTGCCCTCCATGAATCAAACAACTGAATCCAATCGCAGGCCAGCCGGCAGAATCAGCTCGGCACTTGTCAAATATCCTGTGCTGGCCGTTTTGGTGCTGGGGTATTCCGGGGGACTGCCTGTCCGGGCGGCCGACACGCCGCCGGAATTCAGCAGGCTCAGCGTTGTGAACGTTCACAGCACCTGCATGAGCAAGGATATCGAAGCAGCCATCATGCTCCCGTCCTCTTATGTCGGCAGCGCGGGCCGCAGGTATCCGGTGATCTATTTTCTGGACGGGCACTCAGGCAATGGGAAGCGCCTGTTTTATGATTTCTACAAAGACGACTTGCTCAAGCAGAGCGATAAGTTCAACGTCATCATGGTGGCGGTGGGTAGCTTCAATACCTGGTATTTTGACAGCCCGGTGAAACCGGATGTCAAGTGGCAGAGTTTCCTGATCAAAGAATTGATTCCATTCGTGGATGGCAAGTACCGCAGTGTGGCCAAGCGTGAAGGGCGGGCGATTACCGGCTTGAGCATGGGCGGGCACGGGTCCTTCTATACCGCCTTCCGCCACCCTGAGCTGTTTATCGCGGCAGGCAGCACCAGCGGCGGCGTGGACTTCAGGCCATGGCCGGAAAACTGGGATATTGCAGCCATGCTCGGCAAAAAGACTGAACATGAGAAGGACTGGGACGACAACGTCGTTGTCAATAATCTGAATGCCTTGCCCAAGGCGGAGATGGCCATCTATTTCGATTGCGGAACGGATGATTTCTTCCTGGCCGTCAACCGGGCGCTGCATCAAAAAATAAGCGACATGAACATCGCCCATACCTATGAGGAGTTTCCGGGAGGTCACACCCAGGATTTTTGGGCGCGATCACTGCCCAAACACGTCGAGTTCTTCAGCAAATTCCTCGCAACCGGCAAATAAACCGCAAACCGGGCATGGCACGATCATTAGGCGAACCACAAGGCAGTATGAGGATGTTGTTAGTTATTTCGGTTTTATCGTTCGCGCCGATGTCGGCTCATGCTGATGTAACCCTGAACGGGGTTTTCACGGATCAGATGATCCTCCAGCGGGATATGCCGGTGCCGGTTTATGGCATGGCAGAGCCTGGCGAGAAGGTGACAGTTGCATTTTCCGGCAGGGAGAAATCGGTGGTGGCGGAAAAGGATGGCAAGTGGAGCGTCAAGCTTGACGCGATGAAGGCTTCGACAACCCCCGCGGCCATGACCGTCTCGGGCAAGAACAAGCTCACGCTGAACGATATCCTCATGGGTGATATCTGGATTTGCAGCGGCCAATCCAACATGGAGTGGGTCTTGGGAGCATGCAACCGGCCGGATGATCTCAAACAGGCGGATTTCCCGCTGATACGGCTGTTCCAAATGCGTGGCACGGTGTCGTCCTATCCACGCACACAGGTCAGTTGTATTCCCTGGTCTCCCTGCACGCCCCAGGCTGTAAGAGATTTTCCGGCGGTCGGTTATTATTTTGGACGCAAAGTGCACCAGGAGACGGGAGTCCCGATAGGTTTGATCCGCAGCGCCCAGGGCGGCACTGCCATTGAGCCGTGGACCCCGTATGCTGGGCTTGCCATGGTTCCTGAGTTGGGCAAGGACAAGGAGATGCTCGATAAGCAGATCAGAACGTATTTAGCGTCATTGCAATCAAAAGTTGCCGCGTATGCCGAGGACGTGCAGAATGCGATGAGCCGCAATGCCGAGATGCCCGCCTTCCTTGAATTCCCAGCACATCCTATTTCCAACAACGCCCCGCAAGGCTGGAATTGCCTCTACAACGGCTACATTCATCCGCTCACCCGGTTCGCCATCAAGGGTGTCCTCTGGTATCAGGGAGAATCGAACTGCAGCAACGCCGACACCTACTTCCACAAGCAACGCGCCCTCATCGGAGGCTGGCGCAAGGCCTGGAACCAGGGCGACTTCCCGTTCTATTTCGTGCAACTTGCCAATTACGGCAATCCCACCGACAACCCGGGAGTCGACGACGGCGGCTGGGCCAAGCTCCGCATGGCCCAGTTGAAATCGCTAGTCATCCCCAATACCGGGATGGCGGTGGCCATCGAACTCGCCGATGTCGGCAATCCCGGCGATGTGCATGCCAAGAACAAGAAAGATGTCGGCGAACGGCTGGCGCTGTGGGCACTGGCCAAGGACTATGGCAAGAAGAATCTCGTCTATAGCGGCCCGCTGTTTAAAGACATGGAGGTTGAAGGTGGCAAGATCCGCATCGCCTTCGACTCGGTCGGCTCCGGTCTAACCATTGCGGCGAAGAAAGGCTATGACCCGATGGTCAAGGATCCCCAGGGCAAACTGCAGAAATTCGCCATTGCCGGCGACGACAAGAAATGGGTCTGGGCGGATGCAGTCATCGATGGCAAGACGGTGGTGGTGTCATCGCCTGGCGTGCCCAAGCCCGTGGCGGTCCGTTACGCGTTCGCGTCCAATCCCGACGGCTGCAACCTATACAACAACGAAGGTCTGCCCGCCTCTCCCTTCCGCACGGATGAGTGGTAGAAAGAATATCAAAATATTCCCAGCCCTAACACAATAGATAAGCATCATGAAAGACATATTGTCCCCGCCCTTGGGTCCGGTTGCCGGTTCTGGCAGCGGCGTTCCCCTTAGAAACAATTTCCTAGCAGTTCCCATGGCAGGAATCATGAAGACTTTGCTTGCCTTGGTGCTGGGCTTCGCCATGGCAGCTCCATCGCGGGCCGCAACGGAGGATGCGCCACCCGTCAAGGACGGCAAGGCGGCGAAAATCGCCTGCGTGGGCGACAGCATCACGGGAGGGTTCGGCGTCACCAAGGGCATGTCGTGGCCGGACCAGATCTCCAAACTGCTTGGCGGCATCTGCGAGGTGAGGAATTTCGGCGTGGGCGGCTCGTATCTGCTTGGCTACCAGAGCACCGACGCCTTCAAGAACGCGAAAAGTTTCAATCCCGATGTGGTTGTGATCATGCTGGGGACCAATGACGTCAGGCCGCTTGCCTGGAAGAACAGCAAGCCCAACTTCGTCCCCGACTACACGTCCATGATCAAGCAGTTTGCCGAGCTGCCCTCCAGACCCCGCCTGTTCATCTGCTACCCGCCCGTCATCACCGAGCCCGATGGCAGCGAGGAGAACATCCTGGAGTTGATTCCCCTGATGGATGAGGTCGCCAAGCGGACGGAGGTCGGCATCATTGATGTCCACGGGGCCTTCAAGGGCAAAGGCGAACTCATCCCTGACAAGATCCATCCCAATGATGTCGGTCAGACGCTCATCGCCGCGACCGTCCACAATGTGTTGACCGGCAAGTCTGCCGCCAAGGACAAATAGTAAAAGAACAAACAACAAGAGAAAGAAGCAAATCTATGTTGAACCGAAAAGTTATTTACCCAACTTTCGTTTCCACGCTCGCAACCACACTGTTTTTCGTCGCGGGCTGCCAGCGCAACGACAACTCCCAATCCGGCACGCCCGGCAAGCCGCGCGTGGCGCTCGTGATGAAGTCGCTTGCCAACGAATTCTTCCTCACCATGGAGAGCGGCGCGCGTGCCCATCAAAAGGCCCACGCCGCCGAATACGAACTGCTCGTCAACGGCATCAAGGATGAACTCGACGTGAGCCGACAGATTGATCTGGTCGAGCAAATGATCGCCCAGAAGGTCAACGCGATCGTCATCGCCCCGGCCGACTCCAAGGCGCTCGTGCCGGTCTGCAAGAAGGCGCAGCAGGCCGGTATCGTCGTCGTCAACATCGACAACAAATTCGATGATGCGGTGCTCGGCGACAGCGGCTTGAAGCTGCCGTTCGTCGGCCCGGATAACCGCAAAGGTGCCCGGGCCGTGGGTGACTTGCTGGCCAAGAAGCTCAAGACCGGTGACCAAGTGGCCATTGTCGAGGGCGCCCCGAACGCCTTCAACGGACTCCAGCGCAAGGCCGGCTTCGAGGACGCGATGAAAGCCGCTGGCATGAACATCGTCGGGTCGCAATCGGGTTATTGGGAAACCGACAAGGCGAACCCGGTCGTGGCCGCAATGCTCACTGAGCATCCCGGCCTCAAGGCGTTGCTTTGTGCCAATGACAACATGGCCCTCGGCGCGGTGGCCGCCTTGCGCGCGGCCGGCAAACAGGAGCAGGTGTTGGTGGTTGGCTATGACGGCATCGGTGCGGTTCGGCAACTGCTCAAGGAAGGCAACGTGCTCGCCACCGCCGACCAGCACGCCGACCAGCTTGCCGTTTTCGGCATCGAGTATGCGCTTGAAATGCTCAAGACGAAGAGTGCACCAGCCGACCGTAACACGCCGGTGGACGTCGTCAGCACACCGTGACATCCGATGAATTCCGGCACGCCACTCCTCGCGATCGACCGTCTGTGCAAGGCATACGCCGGGCCGGTGTTGGATGGCATCGCTTTCGACCTGCTTGCCGGTGAGGTCCACGCCTTGGTGGGCGAGAACGGAGCCGGCAAGAGTACCCTCTCGAAAATCGTGGCCGGTTTGGTCCAGCCGGATGAGGGAACCATGACGTTGCGCGGCCAACCGTATGCACCACACAACAAAAATGGCGCCGAGCGCCAAGGCGTGCGCATGGTCATGCAGGAGTTGAACCTCATCGGCAACCTCACCGTGGCCGAGAGCGTTTTGTTAGGGAACCTGCCGCATCGCTGGGGCTGGATCGACTGGCGCGAACTTCGCGACCGCGCACGAGGCATCTTCGAACGCGTGGGGCTTACCGATATCGATCCCGGTTGCTTTGTCAAATCACTCGGTGTCGGTCGCCAACAATTGGTCGAGATTGCAGCCGTTTTGGCGCGGCCATGCGACGTGTTGATCCTCGACGAACCGACCGCGGCGCTGACCGCACCGGAGATTGAACGTTTGTTTGTTGAAATTGCCAAGCTCAAGGCCGCCGGCACCGCCATTCTATATATCTCACACCGCATGGAGGAAATTCAGCGCATTAGCGACCGGATCAGCGTGCTGCGCGATGGCCGCTTGATCGCAACCCGGCCCGCGGCGGAACTGTCGCTTGACGAAATCGTGCGGATGATGGTCGGGCGGGAACTCGGCGAGGCAATTCACCGTGAGTCGGTAACGGCGGGACCGGTGGCGTTACGAGTTGAGGGACTGCGCCGGGGCGACGCGGTGCGCGACGTCAGCTTTGAGACGCGACGAGGCGAGATTCTCGGCTTCGCCGGGCTGATGGGCTCGGGGCGCACCGAGACGATGCGCGCGCTCTTTGGTGCCGACCGGGCGGATGGCGGTGAAATATTTTTGTGTGACGAGGAGAAACCGGTACGGATTCGTTCACCACGCGACGCTGTCCGGCGTGGCATCGCCTTGTTGACGGAGAATCGCAAGGAGGAAGGGTTGCTGCTGCCGTTGCCGATCCGGGCGAACATCACTTTTCTGTGTCTCGGCCAACTCAGCCGCGCGGGTGGTTGGATTCGTGCCGCCACCGAACTCGCGGAAGCGACGCGCTGGGGAAATGCGTTGTCAGTGCGTTGTCATTCCTACGAGCAACGCGTTGACGAACTCAGCGGCGGCAACCAACAGAAGGTGATGATCGCGAAATGGCTGTTCCGTAATTGCGACGTCCTCATCTTCGATGAACCGACGCGCGGGATTGACGTCGGCGCGAAGTTCGAGATCTACCAGTTGCTCGCCGATCTTGCGGCGCAGGGCAAGGCCGTCATCGTGGTCTCATCCGACCTCAAGGAATTGATGGCGTTGTGCGACCGGATCGCGGTGATGTCGGCCGGGCGCGTCGCGGCCACGTTTCGGCGCGGTGAGTGGACCCAGGACAAAATCATGACCGCCGCGTTGAGCGGCTACCTCAATCAATGAACAGAACCGCCAACTCTTCCGCCCGCCCGCTGTTGCGCTCGTTCCCGACCGAATACCTTGGCCTGACGCTCGCCCTCTCGGCGTTGGTGGGGGTCTTCAGCCTGATCACGGACCACTTTTTCAGCGTTACAACATTTCGCACCATTGCCAACCAGATTCCCTCCGCAGTGCTCGTCGCCACGGCGATGACATATCTGCTGGTGATCGCTGAAATTGATCTGTCCGTTGGTTCGGTGCTGGGTTTTTGCAGCGCGGTTCTTGGCGTGGCGATGACGCAATGGCACTGGCCGCTGCCGCTCGCAGTGATCGGTACGATCGCGGCGGGTTTGCTCTGCGGTGCGTTCAACGGATTGGTTTCGGTCCACTGGCGGTTGCCCTCGTTCATCGTCACGCTCGGCATGTTAGAAATGGCACGCGGCGCGGCGCACGCCGTGACCCGATCGCAAACCCAGTACATCGGTTCCAGCGTCGAAGCCATTGCCGGAACGTCGATCTGCGGGTTGTCGCTGCCGTTCCTGCTCGCGATGGTGATCGTGGTTGCCGCTCAATTGGTGCTGACCCGCACCGTGTTTGGCCGCTACCTCGTCGCCATCGGCACCAACGCGGAGGCGGTGCGTCTCAGCGGAATCGATCCGCGACCGATCAAGCTGGCCGTGTTCTTGCTGACCGGTCTGCTGGTGGCGCTCGCGGCCATCATTGACACCTCGCGTTTCCAATCCGCCAATCCCAACGCCGGAACCGGATTCGAGTTGCAAGCCATAGCTGCTGCAGTCATCGGCGGCACCAGCCTCATGGGCGGACGCGGCTCGGTCGTCCCCACGCTGTTCGGCGTGCTCATTACCGCCGTGCTCAACACCGGGTTGGCCGCTGTCGGCGCGAGGGATGAAACCAAGCGCCTGATCACCGGTCTCGTCATCATCGCCGCCGTGATTCTCGACCAATACCGGCACCGCCTCGGCGCAAAATGGAAGAACTCATGAAAGCTCGCATTCTCGTTCTCGGCAGCAGCAACACCGACATGATCATCAAGCTCGACCGCATCCCGCGGCCCGGCGAAACAATTCTCGGCGGCGCGTTTGTAACCGCTGCCGGTGGCAAAGGCGCCAATCAAGCGGTCGGTGCCGCACGCGCCGGCGGGCAGGTCACCTTCATTGCGCGCGTGGGTCAGGACATGTTCGGAGATCAAGCCGTGGCCGGATTCGTCAAGGACGGAGTCAATGTGAAACACGTATTTCGTGACAAGACCAACCCGTCCGGTGTCGCGCTCATCTTCGTCGCCAAGGATGGTGAGAACAGCATTGCTGTCGCCGGTGGCGCGAACGCCAGACTGTCACCTGTCGATGTGAAGGAAGCCACGGCGGCATTCGCCGGTGCCAGCATCCTGGTGATGCAACTCGAAACTCCGCTGGAAACCGTGCAAGCCGCCGCGGATCTCGCGGCCAAAAATGGCGTGCCCGTTATCCTCAACCCGGCGCCCGCGCAGCCACTGCCAGACAAACTATTGAAACAGGTTTCGATTATCACTCCAAACGAGACCGAAGCCGAGTTGTTAACCGGAATCGCTGTCATTGATGACGCATCCGCCGCCGCAGCCGCCGCGAAACTGCGGGCGCGCGGTGTGCGGACCGTCATCATCACGCTCGGTGCGCGGGGCGCATTCGTAACCACGGAAGGCGGCGAACAGCTTGTGCCCGGATTCAAAGTCAAGGCCGTGGACACCACCGCGGCCGGCGACATTTTCAACGGTGCGCTCGCCGTCGCGCTGGCGGAAGGAAAACCGTTGGAACAGGCGGTTCGGTTTGCCAACGCCGCCGCTGCGATCTCGGTGACGCGGCTTGGTGCGCAACCGTCAGCCCCGACTCGCCGGGAGATTGAGAGATTCTTGAAAAAATGGAACGGAGGATAATATGATGAAACAATGTGTGTTGGCAGTCATGGTTATTGCAGGGTGCGCGCTCAGCACGCTGGCGGATTCCATCAGATCGCTGCCGTTCAAGGTGCCCGCGAAGCTGCCGGATGCCGCCGAAATGCTGTCGCCGTCGGCAGTCCGCATCGATGGCTGGCTTGGCGCGCGCGTTGCCGCTAACGAAGCGAATCTTCTGCTTGTTGTGGACACTGAGCCATTGCTTGCAGGCTTCCGCAAGAAGCCCGGCAGTCACCCGTGGATCGGCGAGCACGTCGGCAAGTGGATGCACGCCGCCACGCTCGCATGGGCCAACACCGGTGACGCCGCACTGCGCGAGAAGCTCGACCGTGTCGCCGCCGAGCTGATCGCGGCCCAGGAGCCGGACGGTTATCTGGGCACCTACGTGCCAAAACAACGCTTCGGCCTGTTCAATGGCGCCGACTGGGACGTGTGGTCGCACAAATACAACCTCATCGGCCTGCTCAGCTACTATCAATACACCGGCAACGAAGCCGCGCTCAACGCGTGCCGCAAGATGGGCGACCTGCTCATCGCAACGTTCCCGGCCAAGAAGAGTATTCTCACCGCAGGCACGCACTTCGGCATGGCCGCCACCAGCGTGTTGGAGCCGGTCGTGTTGCTCTATCGCCTGACGGGCGACGAGCGTTACCTCAACTTTTCCAGATACATCGTCAAATCGTGGGACGAGCCAAAGGGACCGGCAATCCTGAAGACGCTGCTCACAGAGAAGCAGGTCAACAAAGTGGCCAACGGCAAAGCCTACGAGATGCTCTCCAACCTCGTCGGCCTCTGCGAACTGGCGCGCGTCACCGGCGACCACGAGATGCTCCAGGCCGTACTCAATGCCTGGCAGGACATCGTGGACAAGCGCCTCTACCTCACAGGCAGCGCCAGCCAGGGGGAGTGTTTTCAGGCCGACCATGCATTGCCTAACAACGCGGTCGCCCACATCTGCGAGACGTGCGTGACGACGACTTGGATCCAGTTCAACCTGCAACTGCTGCGGCTCACCGGCGAGGCGAAGTTCGGCGACGAACTGGAGCGCGCGTTCTACAACCATCTTGCCGCCGCGCAGCATCCGCAGGGTCACGATTGGTGTTATTACACCGCACTCGAGGGCCACAAGCCCTACGACAAAGGCATCAGTTGTTGCCACTCCAGCGGTCCGCGCGGGATGGCGCTCGTGCCGCAGTCGGCATATCTTGCATGCCCCGACGCCCTGCTCGTGAGCACGTTCGAGACGTCGACCGCCACCCTGGATCTCAATGGCCAGCGAGTGACCGTCGAGCAACACAGCCAATTCCCACACCGCGGGGAGTCAGTGCTGACGTTGCGCCTTGCAAAACCCGCGACCTTTGCCGTCAAAATCCGTGTTCCCGCATGGG
>CAIQXC010000477.1 GCA_903875675.1 Akkermansiaceae bacterium | reverse complement strand
GGATCTGTTGGATTGGTCCCTCTTCATCACTAACAGCTCGTCCTTCGCCCGGGGCACCGCGCCTGTGTCCTTTTGCCTTGAGTGGCATCAGCTCCGTTAGGACATTCCGATGTCCGAACGGACGCCAGAACGTCCTAACCTCGATCAGCAGTGGTCTGAGTGGTCAATCATCGAAAAGCCAAAACCATCCCTAACCCCCGGGCCGCCGTTTCACCACGGCGGCCCCGCTTGTTGTTGAGATCTAACCGCGCTATGCCACCTCCCTGCCACGGACAGCCCGCTATTTCCTCTGCCGGGCACTGGCCTTGAGTCGCAACGCGTTTAGAGCGATGAAGCCGCTGGCATCATCTTGATTATAGGCAGCTTCCTGGCCGCCCTCCATGGTGGCGATGGCTTCCGAGTAGAGACTGTGAGGCGAGCGGCGGCCGGCATTGATGATATTGCCTTTGTAGAGTTTGACGCGCACCTCGCCGGAAACCGTTTGCTGAGTGTGGCTCACCAGAGCCTGGATCGCCTCGCGCTCAGGGGCAAACCAAAACCCGTTATAGACGAGTTGGGCGTATTTAGGAATGAGCGTGTCCCGCACGTGCATCGCTTCGCGGTCCACGGTGAGCGCTTCGAGATCGCGATGGGCTGCTAACAAAATCGTGCCGCCCGGGGTTTCATAGATCCCGCGGGATTTCATGCCGACGAAGCGGTTTTCGACGATATCGACGCGGCCGACACCGTGTTTGCCACCGAGGGCGTTGAGGACGCGCATGATTCCGTAGGGAGAAAGCAGGGTATAGCCGTCGCGTTCGCCGAGCACCTGGAAGTCACCGAGGCTGGCAATGAGTGACGCTAAACCATCTGACTGGAGACCGATGGCGTCGCCCTTGGAGAACAGGATTTGGACGTACTGAGGTTGGTCCGGGGCGTCCTCGGGCGAACTGGATAGAACATACATCTCCTTGTCCGCGGGAGTTGTGGCATCGTACCACGGGTCTTCAAGCATACCGGCTTCAAACGAAATGTGTAGCAGGTTGCGATCCATCGAATACGGTTTTTTCATCGACGCCTTGATCGGGATGGCGTTGGCTTCGGCATAGGCGATCATTTCGGCACGGCCGGGGAATTGGGCGCGGAACGAGGCATCACGCCACGGCGCGATGCACTTGATTTGCGGGGCCAGGGTGGCGGCTGATAGTTCGAAACGCACTTGGTCATTGCCCTTGCCAGTGGCCCCGTGGGCAATGGCGTCGGCACCTTCGGCCAGCGCCACATCGAGCATTCCCTTGGTGATACAGGGACGGGCGATGGATGTGCCTAGCAGGTAGCGGCCCTCATAAATCGCATTGGCCTGGAGCATTGGAAAAATGTAGTCGCGGGCAAATTCCTCCTTCAGATCTCCGAGGAAATACTTCGACGCCCCGGTGCTCAGTGCCTTTTGTTCCAGCCCGTCCAATTCATCGGCCTGACCGACGTCGGCGCAATAGGCGAGAATCTCAGCAGAATACTTTTCCTTGAGCCATTTGAGCAGGACGGAGGTGTCGAGCCCCCCAGAATAGGCAACGAGAATTTTCATGTGGCGCAGAGGCAAGCAGGAAGCAGCCCCGCGGGCAAGCGGGAAGAAGGAAATCAGGCCGAAACTGGGATTGACGTGAAGATTGAGCGTGATTTTCAGGACATTTCCAGCGCATCCAGCATGGCATAGAGAGCGGCGTGAATCGCCGGAAGCTGGCGCTGACCGGCTAGAATGTCCGCAACCGACTGAATCTGCCCGGGGACCGGATCGGGCAGCGTGTCGTCCAGGAACGCGACGACGTCGGGCTCATCCACCTCGATATGGAATTGCAATCCGATGACCCGGTTGCCGAAGGCGAATGCCTGGTGGTGGCAGGCCTGGCTGGTGGCGAGATGCACGGTGCCGGGTGGCAGGTCGAAGGTATCGCCGTGCCAGTGGAGCACGCTGAGTTCCTCGGGAAAATCGCGCATCGCGGGAATCGACCGTCGCGCGGCGGTGAAGCGCACGGGGAACCATCCGATCTCAAAGCTGGCATTCTGATGGATTTTGGCTCCTAACACGTCGGCGATGAGTTGCGCCCCAAGGCAGACGCCGAGCACGATCTTGCCATTCTCAATGGCGCGCTTGATGAAGGGCTTCTCGGCGGTCAGCCACGGATGGTTGCGGTACTCATAGATGTTCATCGGCCCACCCATGATCACCAGAAAATCAAAGGCATCATCGTTAGGCAAGGGGTCCCCCCGGTAAAGGTGAGTGCCGCTGACGGCATGGCCGCGCTCTGCAGCCCAGTTGGCAATCCGTCCGAGGCCTTCGCAACCCATGTGTTGGAGGTAATGAATCCTCATCTTCAGTCCTCGATCTCAACGATGAGATTGATCTCCACCGCCACATTGAGCGGCAGCGCAGCCGCTCCCAGCGCTGTCCGTGAGTGGCGCCCCTTGTCACCAAAAATTTCCACCAGCAATTCCGAGGCCCCGTTGATCACTTGCGGGTGACCGTAGAAATCCGCAGCGGAATTAACAAAACCCGTGAGAGATACGATCTGCCTGACCTTGTTGAGCGAGCCAATCGCATCCTGGATCACCGCCAGGCGGTTGAGCACAATCATCCTCGCACCCTCCTTGGCTTGCTCAATGGAAACATCACCAGGCACCTTGCCGATGACTTTGACGTCTCTATCAATCGGCAGCCCACCGGATAAAAATAGCAGGTTGCCGCTGCGCACACAATTCACATAGGCCGCCACCGGAGTGGGCACCGCAGGAAGAACGAGACCAAGCGCATCGAGTTTTTCAAGAATGAGGGACATGGATGTGGTCGAAGCTGAAAGCCAGACACCGCAAAAGTCAAGATCAATGAGCGCTACACGGACAATATGACAGTATTGGCCAAGCCTCAGGGCATGGGCACGATTTTCCAGCCGTCGCTCTGGGTGAATTCGCGGGCGGCGAAACACCAGATGATCACCTTCTTTTTGGCGAGGTACGCAGGCTCCTTGCGGGCCTTGCGGTAAAGATTGACGCGAGCGGCGGTGGCACCGCTGCCGCGCACGGCCATCACCTCGGGGACGCTGCCCAGCTCAACGCCAAGGTGGTCAGCCAAGCCGCCGCCCTTGGCCAGCATGTCGCCGCCGGAGTGGAAGATGAGGCAGTGACTATCACCTAACAGAAGAACAGGCGATGCAGGATCTGATGCGGGAGGCGCGGTGGCACCGGCAGCTTTCAGCACGCCTTGGAAGGCGAGCTCCTCGCTGGTACCGGCCGGGGCCAAATCGCCCTGAATGGTAATCTTGGTTTGCGGGCCGACGACCGGCGAAGCAGCGGTCTTGCTAACAACCTCCGGTGCCACCTCACGAAGGTGCGCAGCGATGGCTCGGGCCAACACAGCGGTGGTGTGCGGTGTGAAATGCGAGTCGGTCTTGCAATAAACCGGATCGCCGCCGGTGGCGGAGCGGGCGGATTCGGCGGTTAGAGCGGGTCCGGCATCCATGACATCCACGCCCTGTTTCCTGAGGGCCTCGATAAATCTGCCGCTGGCCTTGGCATATCCCGCGGCAGCGGCCACGTCGGCGGGTGGAAACAATTGATCAGCGCGAATCAGGGATTTCTCCGGCACCGGCAGGAGCACCAGGCGAATGCCCTTGGCGGCCAGGGATTTGTTGAAATCGAAAATGGCCGGCAACGGATCATTCTCACCGCTTAGGGCGGGGGCCTTCGCCGCTGTCGCCAGGTGACGAAGTTCGGCAGGCAGGAAAAACCAGCCGTCACGGCCGCTTACAGCACGCGCGGCGGCATCCGGGATGGCGGGCAGGGCGGGCAGGGCTGAGGACACGTTTTGGGCCTGGAGCGTCGGCAATAAAGCGACGAGCAACGCGGCTAACAAAAAAACATGGCGTCCAACCGGTCGGGTGGCGGTGGTGTTGATAGGCTTGAATTGGTTCATCAGCGGTAACTACGGGTGGTAGTTCAGTCTTCAATCGAAAAATCGGCAAGCCAGTTGACGGGTTGCATGATCAGGTCGCCGGGCGGCTCGCAACGCTGGTGACGTCCAAACTCCTCCTCCGCCGAACTCCACGAGCGCAGGTCCGCCCGGATCCGTTGGCCGGGCCGAAGGTTTGCGGCTGCCGTCCATACATGGTCCTTCATGACCAAGCCATAGACGAGCGACTTGCGGCCGCTTAGGGCGGGCCCAGCCAGTGTCGTCATCTCATCTAGCACAAAATAACCGACGTACTCCTTGTAAACCGTAGCGCTCGGGTGTGGCACGATTCCCATCTCGGTGATGGTGGCAGTCACTTGGCGGGATTCCTCGTCGGCGAGATCCAGATAGAGTCCGTCGGATGGCTGAGGTGTACCCAGAACATAATCAAAGTCGAGCCACCGGCCCTCAGTGATTTGAGTTGCCGAAAATTCCCAGACCACCACTTGCTTGCCGGCGAGACGGTCCTTGCCGGAGGCTAACTCGCGAGCCAACAAGCCGCGCGTGGCCGACTCGCCATCACCATTGCGCAGGATCGCGTCCACCGGCCTGCCGAGTTGTGCAGCGAGGTGCTCAGCGAATCCCGCGTCCTGCCCCCAGCCCATGCTGGCTAGACTGAAGATGTTACTGAAACTATCGCCTAACAATAATACCGGAGACGCGCGGCTTGTCAGCCAGCGGATGCCCTTGGCACCGCGCACCTCCGCAATCTCGATCGGTTCCGCAGGAAAATAACGGGACCCGGCCGGCAACTGGAGCATGCGGGCAAGGTCGCCTTGGTTGGTGACCGTGCTGGGCACCAGCGTCGCTTGCGAGGTCCCGCAGGTGGCCAACCCTTGGGCGGTTAGATAGTCGGCAAGGTCGGCCGCGCAGGTCTGCATGGCCGCGGGAGTCCAGTGGCTATCGGTTTTGAGATAGGCGATGCCGCCGTGGGCCGCCTTGGCTGACATGATCGAGGGTGCCGGATCGAAAACCCTCACTCCAGCCTGCTCCACGGCAGCGCGCCACGCAGCGAAGCCAGCGGGTTTCAAGCCCTCCGATGAGCGATAGGCCGGGCCACCCAAATTCTCCGGCTGGATACTCTGCTTTGGCCAGAGCGGTACTAACACCAAGGAAATTCCCCGTTCGCGCAGGGCTGCCGCAAACCGGGTGATAGGCACCAGCGACGCACGGTAGCCTGAGACCTTGGCCGGATTGGCACGCGCTGACAGCGCTTCATCCTTGATTAGATCCTCAGCCGGGCGGGTCATAAAGCGCAGGCTTGGCCGATAGAACAGCCAGCCATCCTTGCCGGCCAGCACGTCGGTGCCGCCCTCGCCGCATGCCACCAACAAACTCTGCACGCCGGGTTGGGTCGCCCGCACGAAGGGCGAGCGCTCGTCCACCTGACGCTCGGTGCCCTTGATCCAATCGAGAACTTTGCGGTTCTCCGCGAAAAGGGGATTGAGCCACTGGGGGATCACCGACGCGACGCGGATCCCCTTCCCCTGCGCTGCGTTTGCCGCGTTGGCGGTTTTTTCTCCGGCGATGCCCGGCAGGGTTCGCAGCACAGGAATATCCCACAGCAACACCCCGCACAGAAAGGCGAGAAACAGCCCGACAAACACCACCGCGTGTGCCTTGTGAACCTCCGTGCGGCCGATTTCCTCCATTGCCATGCGCTCACCGCGCCCGATCATCGGTGACGGATTGGCAGTGTCTGAAGCGGAACGGAGTGGATCCATGAGTTAGAAAATGAAGTAGATGAAAGGATTGTAGCTTTGGCTAGATAGCGTCATGGTTCCGAAGAGCAGCAGCGCAAACAGCAGACCAAGCTTCCACGGTTGCAGGTGACGGGTGAAATACCATGACTGAATGCCGAAAAACGCGATCACTCCGGCAAGTGCCAGGCTGGTCATGAGATAAGGCGTGCGGGTGGCTGCGCTCACCAGTGACAAATCCGGTCCGTGGCCCGGGCACAGGCTGGCGAAAAAGCGCAAGGTGCTCGGCAGGTCCGCCGCACGGAATGGAATCCATAACAACGAAACACCCACAAACGTCAGTGGGCATTGCAACCACGCGGGAGGCCTGAATTGGCAGTGGCGTGTCCACAGGCGTTCGAGTGCCAACCATGTGCCGTGAGCGCCACCCCAGATGACAAAGTTCCAACTGGCGCCGTGCCAGAGGCCGCCTAAGAGCATGACGACGATCAGGTTGACATAGGTGCGTCCGGCACCCTTGCGATTGCCGCCAAGAGGGATATACAGGTAATCGCGCAGCCACGTCGAAAGACTGATGTGCCAGCGCTGCCAGAAATCCGTTAGACTTATGGAGCGATACGGCGAGTCGAAGTTCTTGATGAACACAAAGCCTAACATCAGGCCCAAACCCACCGCCATGTCCGAATAACCGCTGAAATCGAAGTAAATTTGGAAGGTGTAAGCGAACATGCCAGTCCAAGAGTCCAGTGTGCTGAGCGTGCCGCTATCGAAAGCGGTGTCGGCGATGCGGCCGCAGGGATTGGCGAGCAAGACCTTTTTGCCCATGCCGAGCGAAAAAAAGGCCACGCCGCGGGCGAACTTGGCGAGGGTGTGGCTGCGATAGAGCAATTGGTCGGCGACGTCCTGATAACGGTTGATAGGCCCGGCGACCAACTGCGGGAATAGCGAGATGAAACAGGCAAAATCCAGGAAACTGCGCAGGGGTTTCGCATGGCCACGGTAAACATCGATGGCATAACTCATCGACTGGAATGTGTAGAAACTGATGCCCAGGGGCAGCACCACATGGAGGAAATGCACCTGCCCGGCACCGGTCCAACCCAGCGCCACGAATGCACGGGCGAAATACTCCGCGCCGAAATCAAAGTACTTGAAAAACCCCAGCATCGTCAGGTTGCTCGTCATGCTCACCACCAGGGCGAGCCACTGTCCGCGGCTGCGCGGGCCACCCTCCACCAGCGTGAAATACTCGCCGCCTCGGTTGCGCGGGTCGCCGCGTGCAATGGCACGGCCGGCGAAGAAATCAATAGCGGTGGAGGTGAGCATCAACACCACGAACAAGGGATTGGCCCAACCGTAAAACGCGTAGCTGAAAACCGTCAGCAACACCGAACGTCCGCCACGCGGACATGCGTAATAGGTCAGCAGGACCAGCGGCAGAAAGACAAACAGGAAGATATGAGAACTAAAGACCATCGATCAAACCCCTCAATTCTTTACCCGATGTTTGGTGAAGGCTGAATCCAACATACGGATGACGGGGGCGGCCCACGCGTTTGCCGCGGCAGTGTTATAGTGGACGCCGTCCGAGCCGCTGGCAGGCGTATAGTGTGTGAATTTGCGGGATTGAAAGGTATAAAATCCGCGCTTCTGGTTGGTGCTGCTGATCAAATACTCAACTTCATCCTGGACCCATTTCGGAAATTTCGAGGAGTCCGGCGGCGCAATCCAGATCACCATGCGCGTCGAACTGCCGGGGCCGTACACAGCGTTGGCAAACGCCTCATAGATCTCCGCCAACTGCGGCAACGAGCGCTTGCCCTCCCTGAGCACCGTGTCAAAATGATTGGTGCCGAGTTGCACAATAACAATCTGCGGGCGGTATTTTGCCATCAACGTCTCGATCTTCGGGGTGCTAATCGCGTTGGACCGGTGGCCGCGCCCGGATTCATGCGTGATATGCGCCATCGAGGTCGTCTCACGGTAACCACAGGGCGAGACAAAATTCTTGTGTGAAGCGAGCCATTGCTCTGGCGAGGATCCGCATGATCCGTAAATGGCCACCCGATTGGGCCCGAGGTTTTGCAGCAGCCAAGCCTCAATCAGATCACCAAATGGCCCCACCGTCAGTGAGTCTCCGATCATCAATACCTTGGATGTGGGACCTAACGAATTGGAGGCGATCGCCCTGAAGGTAGAAGCACTTCTGCCTTCAGGGAACGATGAGCTCTGCTGGCCCTGAGCCACCGCAGGCGGATGGTACGCGGAAGCACCGCGATCCGAACGGGCCGGCGGTACGCTTTGGCTCGGCGCCAAGGCGTCAGGCGATGCGCAACTGGCACACAACGCCGCCAGCAACAGCGCCAAGACAAGAGAAAGTTGGTTGCTAGATCCAGGTAGGACGTTCATTTGGTGCTATCTTGCTCAGTGCAGCCACACTCGGGACTGTCAGGATGACGTCCTATGTCTTGGGTTAAGATATAGGGAAAAAGCTCCGGCTTGCCGACGTCGTCGCGGCGATGAACCGTCGCCCACAGCGAGTCCTCCGCGATTTCCGCCAAGCTCAAGTCGAACTCCTTGGTCAATTTGAAGCGGGTCAGGTCCTGCTTGATATGTTTGATGTAAGCCGGGTGCATCACCAGCAGCTGCTTTTCGTCATATTTACCATCTAGCACCTTCACCACATCATACAAATAACCGACAAGGAATTCTCCATAGGGGGCGAAGGTTTCAGGCTCTGGCACTTTCGTCATAGCCTTCAAGCGCAGACGCAGCTGGACATCGCCCTCCTTGGCCTGCACCACCGGCGGCGCGAACTCGATGCTGCGCTTGGTGAGGACCTGCGCGGCTTCAATATCATTGGCACCCAGATCCTGCGCGATCAGGCGGAAGGTGTCGTCTCCCCAATCGAGAGCCGCTTGCCCGAAAAAGTGCATCTTGTCCTTTTCCTGGTTCTTATATGGGTAATGGGTGATTTTGCGACTATCCAACATGACGCCGATTTTGGTCACCCCGGTGCTGATGCTGTCGAAAACAAATTGCTGGACTTCGGCAGACACGTTGCCGGCCTGGGGTGGGCCAACCCAATAGAACTTTCTGACGCTTGACGCATTTGCCGCGAGCCACCGGGCCAGAGGTAAGACATGGGCCCGAATCAGGTTGCCGTGAGTCTCCTCCTTGATGGTGCTGCCTTGAGTGAAAAAATCAAAAAAATTGTTGCCGTTCTGGAACACCACAATGTCCGGTTGCACCCGATCGAGCAAATCCTCGATTTTTGGCACGGTATGGGCTCCGGGTTTGTGTCCCTTAGGCGTGCCGTAACAGTCCGATTCCGTCGCTGGCTTGGTCTTGCCGGCCACCGTTTCGATGCGAATAAACCCGCAACGGGTCGAGGCGTTGGTGTAGGGTGGGGCCTTCATCCAGCTCAGCGGATTGGTGCCGCAGGCGACAATCGTATGCACGGCTGCCACGCCAGGGCAGGCGCGGAAACAGGCATCCAACTCGCCGGCAAATCCGCCGATCCCCATGGAGTCCGACAAAATGAGCACGCGCAACCCCTTGTCCGACACAGCCGTCAAACAGAGCGCCGAAGAATCCTTGGCGATTTGCATGCCCCGCGCAGGCTCGCCAGAGTCGTCGTCACCCGTGACGGGCACGGCCCGTGGCACAACCTCAGGCGCAACCTCAGGACCCTTGTCATCAGCGACAGGCGCAGCCCACGCAAAGCCGGCCCAAAGCCAGAGTCCTAACAAATATCGACTCATGTGCCTGCTGGCCGGAAGGGAAACCGTTGTTGCACGCAGAGGTCTAACGAGATGAGCGGGATAGGAACAGGATTCATGAGCGGTTCGTTGGGCCGGAGGGTATGCCAGTAAGAGGAATTGGCAAGGCCACATTTTGAGAATTTGCGCAGCCGCCAGCAAGCCGTCGGCGGGCGTTCACTTCATGGTGAGGGATCTTGCGAAATTCCCTGAAGCGATTTTACCAGCTGGCATGACAATTGCTTGAGAAAATTTCGGCGGCCGCTCACCTATCTGGATTTGCTGGCCCCGGAGTGACACGATCCTAGCCATGAACGACAGAATCATATCAGTGGAACCGGTGCAGGCGCGAAGACTTGCCCGGCAATGGACGCAGGCGGAGTTGGCGGAGCGTGCCGGCATTTCGCGTGCGGCGGTTAGTGCCATCGAAGGTGAGCGTCTCTCGCCATCGGTCACCACGGCCTTGGCCTTGGCTGCGGTCTTTGAATGTTCTGTCGAAGAGCTGTTTGGGCGTGGCAGGGCGGCCAGGCCTCTGGGGCCGCAATGGGCGTGGCCACCACGCAGTGAGCCGAGTCGCTATTGGGAAGCCGGAATTGGCCAGCGCCGCTTATTGTATCCAGTCGAGGCGATGGCATTGAATCCGACGCCACATGACGGCGTCTGGCACAACGGCGTGCTGCGCGAAAGCGGCGCGGCGGAGTTGCCGACGCTGGTGATGGCGAGCTGCGATCCGGCGGCTGGCTTGTTAGCTGCGGAATATGCACGCGCCTCTGGTTTTCGAATGCTGGTGTTGCCACGCGGTGGGCGGGTGGCTCTGGAACTGCTTCGCCAAAAACTTGTTCATGTAGCAGGGCTGCACTATTCGACGGAGGACTCCCCGCAACGCAATGCCGAGACCGTCCGCACTCAACTCACCGGCGACTTCCGGCTCCTCCATCTGGCAAAATGGGAGTCCGGCATCGCGCTGGCAACCGACAACCATTCGCGTTCCGTGGAATCACTGGCGCGGCGTCCACTTTCCTGGGCGGCCCGCGAATCCGGATCGGCGGCACGCGAGTGCTTGGACGAGTTGCTCGGCAAGCGCAAGTATGTTGGCCGCCAGGTGGACGGCCACGCCGCGGTAGCCGAGGCAGTGCGTGCCGGTTGGGCGGAAGCGGGTGTCTGTGTGCGCTTCAGCGCCGAGGAAGCCGGATTGAAGTTTCTGCCGCTGCGCACCGAGACGTTGGACCTGTGCTTTCCTGCCAATCTCCAACTCGACCCGCGGATCCAGGCACTCGTCAGCTTGCTGCACGCCAGAACCTACCGCCGCCTCATCAGCGAACTCCCAGGCTACAACGCCAGGGACACCGGGAATATCCAGGTTTTATGAAACCGCTATAACACTGCGGCTGGCTGGACACCGTGCCGGCCCTACCCGTCGTCACCGATGACCTGTCCTAACGCAAGGACCTTCACTCATCACCTTACGGTTCTCCAGATCACCCCATCATACGCAACACACAATGACACAACTCCACATGCAATCCATCACCCTAACAGCCAATGCTCCTATGCATCACCTCCACGGTAATCCAACGCAGTTGCCTCCCGGTCTCCCCGCCCCTGCGCTGTCGCTAACATGGCATGCGGCTGCCATTTTCAGCAAATTCCGGCTGGCACTTCCATTGCTGAGCTTGACCGCAACCCTAACGCTTTCGGCGGCCACGGCAGCTGTTCCGGACCCCGTCAGCGGCGACATCTTCCTCGGCGTCCGGGCAGAAAGCGGCACCGGGGCCGGAGTTGCCTGTCTGGTCAAAATCGGCAATGACACAACTTTCATCGGCGCGGCCCAAGGAACATCCTATGACCTCGCCTTGGGTGACCTTGGCTCGGACTTGCAGGCCACCTTCGGCCAGAATTGGAACACCCGCAGCGATCTGCATTGGGGTCTCTTCGGCTTGCGTGATTCCGCCAGCCCGATTCTGCTCAGTTCTCGCGCTCGCCCTTCAGCCGTCACCCAAAGCCGCCCGTGGCCAGCCCTCAGCTTGGCCGCTCGCAATTCCACAGCCAGCGCCATGAACAG
The DNA here is from genome assembly GCA_903875675.1 of Akkermansiaceae bacterium. GTDB lineage: Bacteria > Verrucomicrobiota > Verrucomicrobiia > Verrucomicrobiales > Akkermansiaceae > Luteolibacter. Next base: position 2,174 of record CAIQXC010000477.1, on the reverse strand, counting down.
CGTCGTCAACGGCATCGGCGGCTACCGCAGCAGCGGCTCAACCATCCACTCCAGCGTCGCCACCATCCAACAGGTCGGGGCCGGTGCTTCCAGTTATATCACCCAAGTCGCCACCGTCGGCACCACCAACTTCGGCAGCTTGAGCCAATGGTCCGGCATCGAAGGCTCGGTTGTAAGCGGCGCTCCCTCCTCCGTGCTCGACCTCTATCGAAGCGCCGGCAGCGGCGTCTCCTTCGTCGGCTCCTTTACCCTCTCGGGCACCGGTGTGGTCCATTTCTCGGCTTTGCCCGCCCCTGCGTCAAATCTCGACAGCGACGGCGACGGCCAGACCGATGCCATGGAGTTAATCGCGGGCACCAACCCGAACGATCCAACCTGCTTTTTCACCATACAATCCTTCCAATTCACAGCCGACGGGGTTCAGATTGGCCTGCCGACCGCCGCCAACCGGTCCTATCAGATCCTCTATTCCCCGGATCTGCTCAGCCCGTGGATCGTCGTCTATACCTATGCCCCGGGTGCCACGGCCACACCCCTAAGCTGGCTTGATACCGACCCCGTGCGCCGCTCCCGCCCCAATGGGTTTTACAAGGCCACAGTCTCCCTCGCCCCGTGACCGAAATTTCAGTCACCCAAATCTAACGCACAAGCAACACCCCACCATAGAATATTACCTAACATGAAAATCAATAACTCCACCTATATCTCCGCTCTCCTCGCCGCCCTAACCACGGCGGCTCATTCCCAAACCGTCATCCACATCGCGGCCTCCGGCGGCGACCGCGCACCGGTGCAGACGGCTATTTCTAACATGCTAGATCCGGGGTGGACGTTCCAGGGCATCAACGGCAGCACCTCGTCCACCGCATCAGGGGCGGTGGCCTTGACCACCAAGACCAACTTCGGGGCCTGGAAAGGCACCTATGCCGGCAACCCGGTGGTGATTAAAATCGGCTTCGCCGGCGCACTGGCGGCGGTTTCCGCCCTGTCCGGAAATGTCGCGCAACGCTTCGTCGTCACCGATGGCACTGGCAGCGGCGCTGTGCCCAACCCGCTCAACGGAACCAACCTCGGAGTGGACTATGAATTGTCCCAGGCGGATTTCGGGTTTTCCACATGTTTCCAAAGCACCACGCCGTTCAACGGTGTCTATCAGGGCATTACTTATAGCCCGCTGATCGAGGAAGTCGTCGCAATAACCCCCACCGCATTCTATGCCAGCACTGGATTTCCGGCGGCAAGTGCCAACATCACGACCCAGCAGGCGCAATTGTTATACACATCGGGCTCGATGTCCTTGGCGCAGTTTACCGGTGACTTTCAAAATGATGCCAACAAGATCGTTTATGCGATTGGCCGCAACACCGATGCCGCCACCCACTTCAGTGTTCCGGCGGAATTCAGCTTGAGCGCTAACATCCTCGTCAAAAACTGGCAACCCACCATCACCGGCACAACCACCGTGTCAGGAATCACCTACGGCGGCACCGCCAACTCCCAACAACTCTGGCCCGCCGAAACCGTCAGCGGTATCTATAGCCCCCTCGGTAACTCCGGCTACAATTCCGGCCCCGGCCTGGCCGCTGTCCTAACTGCCACCCTCGGCGTCAACGCCTACAAATGCCAGTACTTCGATGAAGACACCCAAACCACCCAGTTCCTCTATCCGAATGCCACGGCCGGTTACTACATCGGCTACCTTCCCCTCAACGACGGCAACACCGGCGTCGTTGGCTCGGCCGTGCCGTTAGCCAACCGCGGCGTGCCGCTCAGCTACAACGGTGTGCCGCTGACCACCGCGAATCTGAGCAACGGCAAATACACCGCCTGGCTCTACAGCCGGATGGATCGCCGCCAAACGCCCCTCACCGGCTTGTATCTGACGTTTGCCAACACCCTTCGTGACCAGATCATCAACACCGACGCCATCCAAGGCGGCAACCTCAAAAATGACGCCTCCTTCTTTGTCATGCGAAATACCGACGGCGGTCTGGTGCTGCCAAAATAACCAGCGCGGCATCGCCTCAGACCCATCATGCCACCCCAAAGTTCGCTCTGAATCCATACCTGATGAAATACTAATCAAAAAATCAACCTGCGGATCCCGTAAGCTGTCTTTTCTGATTTTGAGCCTAATCCATTGATAGAAAACGAGTTGCATAAACTTCGCTGGT
>CAIQXC010000476.1 GCA_903875675.1 Akkermansiaceae bacterium | reverse complement strand
GTCTTCTTCACCTCTCGCCAGGTTTGAGGCTCCACCTCGCTAAAGTTTAAGTGACTGCCCACTCCATACATGCCCCGGGTTCCGGGCTTGTGTCTTCGAGTCTTGCGTCTGCTGAGGCGCAGCCTTGCTAGACTTTGATGCAGGCTCAATAGTTATGCAAATCACTGAACACCCAAATGCGTAATCCAATAATCTCCATGTTGTCCGTGAGGCGGGTTGCGACGAGTACCAGACATCCTGAGCCCGCAGGAAATGACATGATCTCACGTGCACCTTGCCGACGGGTAGGATGCCCGCCCCACGGTGGTTCGGGCATCCTGCCCGGATCCAAATGGGTTCATTCAGTTTCCCTGAATGCGATGATATCTCCGCTGTGGCCTGGATGTCTGGGTCTGCTGGCGCTGCTAGGCTCCACCTTGGCTCTCGCCGTCGAGGACACCACCGGGAATCATGCGCCGCCCGTGAGCCCAGTGCCGCCAGCTCCGGCTCCGCCGTTTGTCAGTGACCAAGCGGTTGATGGGTATTTCCCCCTGGCCTCGCCGACAAGCCTGGCGGATGTGTTTGTTGCTGCCAATGACTGGAAGGTCGCGCAAATCGCCGCCGACGACCTGGCCGCCGACATCGAACGGGTGACCGGGCGCAAGCCAGAGGTGAAACAAGCGGCGAACGGCCTGACGGAACATGTGGTGCTGGTGGGTACGCTGGGCAAGAGTCCGGTCATCGATGGTTTGGTGAAGGCGGGGCGGTTCGACGTGCGGGACGTACAAGGCCAGTGGGAATCGTTTGTGATTGCGACGGTGGACAATCCCTTGCCGGGTGTGCGCCGGGGCTTGGTCATTGCCGGCAGCGACCGCCGCGGCACGGCGTATGGGGTGTATGAATTGTCCAAGCGCATCGGGGTTTCGCCGTGGTATTGGTGGGCCGATGTGACGCCCGTGCGCCGTGCAGCGCTGCATGTTTCGCCCGAGCGCCTGCGGGTTGGCCCGCCGACGGTAAAATACCGCGGCATTTTCATCAATGACGAGATGTGGGGCATCCGGCCGTGGGCCATGAATACGCTGGCACCGGAAGAGGGACACGGACTGGGGCCCAAGACGTACGCGAAAATCTTTGAGTTGCTGCTGCGGCTGCGCGCCAACCATCTCTGGCCGGCCATGCACGATGGAGATGGCGGCACGATACCATTCAATTGCTACGAGAAAAACAAGGTGGTTGCCGATGACTACGCCATCGTCATGGGCTCCAGCCACATCGAGCCGATGCTGCGCAACAACATCCGCGGTGCCGAGTGGGATCGTGAATACCCCGGCGAACCCTGGGACTACGTGACTAACAAAGAGCATATCTACAAATACTGGGAGGACCGCGTCAAGGCGAACGGCAGATATGAGAACGTATATACCATGGGCAAACGGGGCAAAGATGATGAGGCTGGCAGCGACGTGACCGTGCCGGTCCTTGAGCGCATTATCGACGACCAGAGAACCCTGCTTAAGAAATGGGTCAATCCAGAGATTTCCCGGGTGCCGCAGGTGCTCATTGCCTACACGGAAGTGCTCGGACTCTATAACAAAGGGTTGAAAGTTCCCGATGACATCACCCTCTGCTGGCCGGATGATAACTTTGGCTACATCCGGCAACTGCCCGATGCCCGTGAGCAGCAGCGTTCCGGCGGATCGGGAGTTTACTATCACATCCAGTGGCTCAACGGCGCCACCTCCGCCTACACCTGGC
>CAIQXC010000475.1 GCA_903875675.1 Akkermansiaceae bacterium | reverse complement strand
TGGCGATGACCGTGCCGACCGTCTGGCTGGTGCCACCCAAGTCCAGAATGCCGCCGCTGACGGTCAGAGCGCTGGTCGTGGCCCCGAGAGTGCCGCTGCCGCTTACCGTCAAGAGGTTGCCCGCACCACTGCCCATGATGGTACCGCCGGAGTAGGTGTTAGCGCCCGATAGATTCAGCCAGCCGCCATTGCCATTGAATGTGAGAGACTTGGATCCCCCGGATTCACCGATACTGCCACCAACCGACATGTCGCCCCCGTTAGAAATACGGAATGCCGTGTTGTTATAGATGGCGATCGGGCAATTGATGACCGTGCTAAGGGCTCCGTTGCCCTGGTCCAAGGCGCACTGGTTGTTGGTTGTGACGTTCGAGTAGAGGTTGAGGACACTCCCGAGCCCGTCATTGCCGATCACCAGACCTGTCCCAGGCGGTGTGCCGGTCGAGGTTCTCATGTCAAAGTTGAAGCACAAAACGTTGCCGCCAAGCGTCAGCGTCACATTCTTCGCCAACGTGACCGGGCTGCTCTGCCATGTGGCCGTGTCAGCACTGGTGGGCGTGGTGCCCGACACCCAGTCCGCTCCAAGGTTCAATGTGGTGGTGTTCGCCTTGGTTTGGGGCGTGCCTACCGCTTGCGCGGTGCCAGCCCCAAGCGCAAGAGCGAGGAGGCCGTGAAGGGCTCGAATGGTTGCTAGTTTTGCTTTCATGGTGATTGTGCTGAGTTATCTATAGCTATGATCTATCAATGTTAGGCTGGGCTGTGAAAAGGGCCGTGCTGCAGCGCGGCGACGCGGCGAGGGCCGGGCGCGGGGCGCGGTTTTGTCAGATGGGTTGTAATGCGGCCAAGGCGCGACGGACTGGAGTGGGTTTTCGGCACGCGCAGGCTGACTGCGGATGGCCGGGTGGATTTTTTGAACAAGTGCGGGCAGACACTTGGCGGCCACAGGATTTTCGAGAACCACAGGGATGGCAATCGGAATGGGCACAAAATCCTGAACTATTTATTTGACGTCTGCCTCAAAAATTAGAGTAGTTGCGGCAACTTCATGAAGTCCTTCCGCCGCCTATCCATTAGCGAGCAAACCACCGCACACCTGCGCGAACGGCTGCGCAGCGGCCAGTGGGGCGGGCACCTGCCCGGGGTGATGCGTTTGTGTGCCGAGATGCAGGTTTCCCAAACCACGCTGCGGGCCGCGTTGTGCCAACTCGAGGCTGAGGGGTTCATCACGCCCGGCGGCCGTTGCCGCAGCCGCTGCGTGGTGCCGGTCCCAACGGGCGGTGCCAGCAGACGGGCGCTGCGGGTGGGCATCTTGTTGTTTGACGGGCGGCCTGAGGGACAACCGCGTGCGACATCCTTGATTCCGAGTCCGATGTTGCTGTTGGTTCAGCATGCCCTGCAAGCGGCGGGCCACGAAGTATTCTTCGCCGATAAATCCCAAACCGAGATGTGTCACGAGGTCCGCAATATCAGCCGCCACATCGCCGGTACTCCGGCCGATGCCTGGATCGTCGTCTCCGGCTCGCACGAGGTGCTGGAGTGGTTCGCTGCCCAGCCGCTGCCCTGCCTTGCGCTCTACGGCCGCTCGGGCGACCTGCCCATCGCCCGTACCGGGCCCGACAAAGTGCCAGCCTACGTAGCGGCCACCCGCCGACTATTGGAATTTGGGCACCGGCGCATCGTGCTCATCACCCGCCGTCCGCGGCGCAAACCCACTCCGGGGACCGTCGAGCGGGCATTTCTAAGTGAACTTGAGGCCCACGGCATCGTCACGGGCGACTACCATCTGCCGGATTGGGAGGAGACGCCAAAGGGGTTTCACAATTTGCTAGACAGCTTGTTTCGGAGCACTCCGCCCACCGCGTTGATTATCAATGAAACCGCCCGTGTGATTGCCGCCATGCAATTTCTGGCCAGCCGCCACCTCGATGTGCCGGAGCACGTCTCACTCGTCGCCACAGATTTCGACCAGTCCCTGGCTTGGTGCCATCCGAGCCTCGCCCACATGAACTGGAGCCCCGCTCCCATCGTGCGGCGCATCGTGCGTTGGGCCGCCGCCGCTCGCCTCGCCCGCGCCGACCGCCGCACCCTTAACTTCCCAGCCGCCTTTGTCACCGGCGGTAGCATCGGCCCCGCCAGCCATGACTGAAATGCAGATTGGATCGCAACCATTCTTTCCTCCGGGATGGATGATTTATGCCCGGGGCCTCGGACGCGACATTTTGCTGGTCCGATCGGACCAGCAAAATGTCGCGAGGCGTGGACAAGCAGCAGCTCTGCTGCAACTTCAGGGATTCGAACTTGCTGGATGCTTTGCATGATTGAGGCCAAACACTGAGTTCTGACCCACCAAACGCCATCCCCGCCGGCTGAGCGCCTATATCCACTGCCAAATTTCTAAACGGAAGTGAGGGAAAAAGGTCCTTCGTTCAAGATTCAGGTTCTCGGTGTAGGGGTTGACGCGGGGGCGGCGATGATCATCGGACTGTTACAATTCCGTCACATGGCGAATTCGTCACATATTGCCACGTGGCATTGGCTCAATTTGCGGTTTGCATAGGGCCGCGATGCTGATGTTAGCCCAATCGACGCCCCCCCCGACCCACGCGCTCCACGATGCTATCTTCAAGCGCGTGCATGGCTCGAACCTTGTCTATAACACGTGCTGGGAAGACCCTCGCTTGGATCGGCAAATGCTCAACCTCCAGCCCGATAGCCGACTGGTTATGATCACCAGCGCCGGCTGCAACGCCCTGGATTACCTGCTGGATGAACCGGCTGAAATCCATGCCGTGGACGTCAATCCCCGCCAAAACGCACTGCTTGAGCTAAAAATCGCTATGATATTGCGGGATGATTTCGACGACCTGTTCCGACTCTTCGGGCATGGCACCCATCCCGAATTTGCCACCGTGCTGGATGGAATGAACGGCAGCCTCAGCCCGGATGCGCGGCGCTACTGGGAATCGAAAAGCCATTACTTCCGTAGCACCCCGATGAATCCATCGTTCTATTATCGGGGTACAGCCGGTCAAATGGCATGGCTTGCGCTGCAGGCTTTCAAGAGCACCAGCAGCAGGGTGCGCGACTATCTGGCCGCACTTCAGCACGTCACCAGTCTTCAAGACCAGCGCGTCCTCTATGAGGCCGTTCGTCCGGCGCTATGGAACGGAGTGGTCACCTGGTTGCTGCGTCAACCGATGGCAATGACCATGCTGGGTGTACCGCAATCGCAACTCCACTTAATTGAATCCCAGTTTGAGGGCGGCATCACGGGTTATCTTCAATCAAAATTGGAATATGTGTTAACCAAGGTCCCCTACTCCGACAACTATTTCTGGCGGGTCTATCTGACGGGACGCTACACTCGCAGCTGTTGTCCCAACTATCTGCGGGAGCGATACCAACCGGCATTGCAGGCGTCTGTTAGCCGATTGACCACCCACAATACAAGCATCGCCAATTTCTTGCGCGAGCAGCCCGGCCGCTATACCCACTATGCATTGCTGGACCATCAGGACTGGCTAGCCGCAAACCAACCCAAGGCGCTGGACGAGGAATGGCAGTTAATTTTGGCAAACAGCGAGCCTGGAACCTGTATTCTGATGCGCTCTGCGGGTCCGGAGATCAACTTCATTCCGGAGTTTGCGCGGCGGCGCCTGCTACTCAATCCTCTCATGGCGGCCAGACTGCATTCACAAGACCGCGTAGGAACCTATGGTTGTACGCTGCTTGCTCACATCATGCCATGAACACGCCAAACACAAGTTATGCTTCCCTCAAAGACTACTATCGTTGGCATGCCCGCATCTATGATTTAACACGCTGGGCATTTCTCTTCGGCAGAGCCAGCCTCATCCGGCGCGCCGCCGACCAGGTAACCTCTCCCGCTCGCATTCTTGAAATCGGCTGTGGCACCGGGCGCAATCTGGCCGCCTTGGCACAACACTTCCCTCATGCGCAGATCACCGGTCTGGACCTATCCTCGGATATGCTTGAACGGGCCAGAGCCAAAGTGCAAGGGTTCGGATCGCGGATGGTGCTGCTGCATCAAGCCTATGATGCGCCGGTTGCCACCGAAGCCAAGTTCGATATCATTATCTTGTGTTATTCACTATCCATGATTAATCCGGGATTCGACGAGGTTCTTCGGATTTGCAAATCCGACTTGAGCCCCTCAGGCGTTGTCGCGGTGGCGGATTTTCACGATTCGCGTTGGACATGGTTCCGGCGCTGGATGGGCGTCAATCATGTGCGCATGGACGGCCACCTGCTGGAGGAGCTGAATCGCCAATTCGATGGCCAGTTCTGCCAGATTCAGCGGGCTTATGCCACCCTGTGGCGTCATCTTCTCTTTATCGGCAAATCCCGTTAATCCAAATAACGCCATCTGCCCCATCACGGGACCCGGGCACACCTATCCGAATCCTCAGAACTCAGTGTTTGCCCGCGTTTTCGACTACGTAGCAAGCAAGTCGGAATCCTCAAGTGTCGGCTGTGGGCTGCGGCGCTAACCTCGGATAAAATTTGGTGGGGCACGAGTCGCAGGCGAGCAACATCCGAAGTGCCTTGTAGCGGCGTGTCTGTGACCGCCGATGTGCTTGTGTTGACCCTTGTCGAGGCGGCGGGTTCATTGGTGATTCAGGGTCATCGGCGGTCATAGATACGCCGCTACAACCGACAAATATTCTTGAGCGGCTCGTGAGCTTGACCGCAATTTCAGGG
>CAIQXC010000474.1 GCA_903875675.1 Akkermansiaceae bacterium | reverse complement strand
TGCGGCGTCTCGCGGCAGGCCGTGTCTGCGTGCCTCTGGCCGCAGCGCCCATGCAAAAGCGAAATCAGCGTGCGCCTAGCCCGGAGCGCCCGACGGCCGGATTCTTTATATGCGCTGGGAATATGCCGACTTCGCCCACTATTTTGCCCGCATCCTCATGACCATGAATCCGGACGGCACCAACCAGAAGGAATACTGCGGTTCCAATTCCTACTGGCCTAACACCCTGTTTTACGCCAAGCCAATTCTGGGCTCGACTTCCCAGTTTGTCGCCGTTGTTTCCGGCCACCACGGCACCTGCCGCAGCTATCCCTATCAAGCCGATGCGGCCGACTCCGCTACACCGGATAGCGGCGTGAAAAAATCCGTCCGCGGCGGATCCTGGAACGACCGCTCCTACCGCGCCACCAGTTCCTTCCGCCTCGCCTTCCCCGCCTGGCAGCAGGTGTACAACGTCGGCTTCCGCCCGGTCATTCTAGCAGAATAAGTCGCCCAGAAAAAATCCTGAGTGACCGCCACGCGGCGGCGCTGGTGGATTCACAATGATGCCAACCGGCATCTGTTGGGCTGCGAGCTGCGGAGCGCGAACTCGGTGTTTTCGGGTGTTTTCGGGCTTGGCTGGCGTGCTTTGATGTGCTTTCATGCGGCATGGTCACCGCCACCCAAGACATGTCTGAAAAGCTTGCGAACTGTGCGTTTGCACTGTTTTCCAACCGTGGAATCGACCGGGTGAGGATGGACGACATCGCGGCCAGCGCCGGGGTCACCAAGGGCAGCCTGTATTGGCACTATCGTTCCAAGGGCGAGGTCATCCACGCCGCATGCCAGCACTATTATGCGGGCTGGCACACACAGATGAAACGGGAGATTTCACAAGCACCGACGCCCGGGAAACAATTGGCGAGGGCGATCCGCTCCTCGGTGCGCACCTGTCTCATCGACGATGCAAACCGCACCTTCACCCTCGAATTGTTCACCCTTTCCATCCACGACGAGGCGGTCCGCAAGGGCTGGCGCGCCTTCTTCGACGGGGTGAAGTCCTTCTATATCTCGCTGTTGCAGCAAGCCATGGCGAACCGAGAGGTCGCAGCGGGGGATGCCGAGGCGGCCGTCGATTTGATGCTCTCCGCAATGGAGGGTTACAAACTGCGCGCCCTCTTCGAGCCAAAGCTCTGCGAGTGCGGCGCGGAACGCCGAATCGCCGAAGAGTTGTTGGGAATCGTCGGAATTCGCGATTGATGGGTCTTAGCGAATGATTTTCTGGATAATTTTCTTGCAATCGTGAGGGAAACACACAGCGTTCATTCGTTTTACACCCCAGACCATACCCGTGAGTATGGAAAACCTCATTCCACTGCCATGAAGTCCACCTATCCATCCTTCGACACCCACAGTCGCCGCAGTTTCCTGCGCGGCACTCTCGCCGCGTCACTGCCTTTCGCGGTTCCTTCCCTGCTTCGGGCCGCCGCTCCTCCGCCATCCAAACGACTCAATCTGGCGGTGATCGGCACCGGCGGCCAGGGTTCGGGCCACGCCGGTGTTTGGGCCGGTGTGCCTGAGTCCCGCCTGGTGGCCGTGTGCGATGTGAACCGGCAGCACGCCGAACAAGCCAAGGCCGCCGCCGACTCGGCGCAAGGCGACAAGGCGTGCTCGGTCTATCATGATTTCCGCGAACTGCTGGCCCGCGCCGACATCGACGCCGTTTCCATCGCCGTCCCGGATCACTGGCACGCGCTCATCGCGCTGGCAGCACTTCGCGCCGGTAAACATGTCTATCTGGAAAAACCCGTCGCCTACACCGTCGAACAAGGCCGCGCTCTGGTGAATGCGGTGCGGCGCTACGGCGCGGTCCTCCAGAATGGCACGCAGCAACGCTCGATGAGTCCATTTCAACGCGCCGCATGGCTCGCCCGATCGGGCAGGCTTGGCAACGTTCACACCGCCATCGCGATTTCTCCTGACGGACCGCAGGGAGGAGATCCCAATCCGGCCACTCCGCCGCCAGAAATCGACTACGAGTTCTGGCTCGGCCCCGCGCAATCAAAACCCTACACGCCGGGCCGGTGCAGCGGCCATGGCGGCGTCGGTTGGTATCACATCCGCGATTATTCCGGCGGCTGGGTCACCGCCTGGGGATCCCATCACGTCGATTCCGCGCAATGGGCGCTGGGCAAAGACCACGAGGCCCCAATATCGGTGGAAGCCAAGGGTGAATTTCCAAAAGAAGGCGTCTTTGATACCTGCTGCAAGTGGCGTTCGGAAATCCGTTACGCCGACGGCAAAAAGCTCATCTTCGCCACGCCCGGCGAGGCTGATGGAAAGATGAACGTGTTGATCCAAGGCGACCAAGGATGGGTGTGCGCCGACCGCGGCAGCATCGACGCCTATCCGAAATCGCTTCTCGCAGAGCACCCCGGGCCGCTTGCCGACCCTTGGCCCACCGACCATTTCCGGGATTTTCTCCATGCCATCCGCGAGGGGCGCGATCCCGCGGCACCTATCGAAGCCGCCCATCAATCCACCACCCTCTGTCATCTAACCAACATCGCGCTCGTTATGCAGCGCCCGCTGCGCTGGAACGGTGCCCGCGAGCGCTTCATCGACGACGCGGTGGCCGACCGCATGCTGACCTCGCCGATGCGCGCACCTTGGACCCTCAACGCCTGATCCGATCATGAAACTCCACACGATGATTCTCGCTCTCGCCAGTTTTGGCGCGGCGCTTAATTCCGCCCACGCCGCCCCTGCGGAAATTAGTTGTTTGTTAGATAAATTCAAATCCTACGAACAAGGTAAATCCGTAGCAGAACTCGCGGCAACCCGCCAGGCGGTGTTTCTCGACAGCAACGATCCGGCCGTCCGCGCGACCCGAGAGGGCGAGTTGCTGGCGTTCATCGCATCCGATGCCAACCCGCAGGCCAAGGCCATCGCCATCGATTGGCTAGGCAGCATCGGCGGTGCCGCCAGTGTTCCTGGCTTGATCGCGGCCCGGGCAACCCCGGCGATCGGCGCACCCGTGGCCGCCGCGCTCGAACGCATTCCGGGACAGGAGGCGGAAAAGGCGAAACTGCCCGTAACCACAACTCCGTCGGTGGTCAACGCCGATGCCGGTGAAGTTGCGTCCTTTACCTCAGCGCTCGACAAGGGACCCGGAAGCCCAGCCGCCGATGCACTCATTGCCAGCGCTATGCGCTCGCCTAACGAGCATCTCGTGGGCGCTGCCTTGCGGCGAATCCGCTCCGGTGCCGGATCCGCTGCGCTTCCGGCATTGCTGTTAGGCACGCTCGCCCAATCGCCCCAACCCCGGCAGGCGATGCTCTGCGACGCCTTGGCCACCCGTCCCGAACCGGCGAAGGAACTGCGCGGCGTTCTAACGGATCATGTTGGGGCCGGTGATCCCGAGTTCCGCAGCGCGGCGATTGTGACCCTTGGCCGGATTTTGCAGTCCGACGATTTGGAGTTGCTGCTCGATCTGGCCGCTGCCACGAGTGCACCGGAACTGTCGGCCGCGGCCACCGCCGCCCTCCGCCGCGGGACCCACGCCGGCATCAACCCTGCCTTGATACGCCTTGCCGACAAAGGTGGACCTCGGGCTATTGCGGCCATTGAGGCACTTGCGAGCCGCGACGCCCTTGAAGCGGTGGTTGACCTCTGGACGCTCACTGCGGTTCAGGACGCAGGAGTTGCGGAAGCTGCCCTCAAGGCTCTTGGCTCGCTCATCAGTCCTGCGGAACTGGACGGCTTAGTCAAGAAACTCATTGCCGCCGATGGCACACCGCCGGCCGCTGCCCTGAGCCAACTCATCTGGAATGTCACACGCCGTCACCCCGATCCGGCGGCTGCGGCAGACTTGCTAGAAAAAGCGAGCGCCAATGCGTCGGCTGCCACCAAGGAGTTGTTGCTCCGCTACGCCACCCGCATTCGTCCGAAAGATGCTACGGCGGCCATCCCGGTCAACCTGCCCGAGAATGATGATCGTCGGAGTCTCGCTCCTAACGGCCATGAGGAAATCGCCTATCTGGATTGTGGTGCAAGCACCGAGGTTCGCGGGGGGAATGGCGTTGCGATCCGCCGCACTGCCGGGCAATCCTACCGGTTTGGCGGCGGCACCAGCCCGCTGCACACCATCGACCACGGCAAAGAGGTGAGCTACGAAATCAGCGGGCTCGATGCCAACACGGATTATGTGATCGGCTTCAGCGCGTGGGACGCGGATTTGGGAAATCGCCGGCAGTCTTTCACGGTCAACGGCATGGTGCTGTTGCCGGAATTTTCGCCGATCGCCTATCATGCCGACACGCCAACTTGCGTTAGGATTCATCTTCCGCTCCCGCGCTCCATCACCGCCGGCGGCAAGGCCGTGGTCACCACCACATGCCTGGCCGGACCCAACGCCGTGATCAGTGAGCTGTGGCTGCTGCGCCGCACCGCCACCGCCCCCGCCAAACGCGTGGTCATTCTAACCGGAGACGATTACCCGGGCCACCTGTGGCGCGAAACCGGGCCGGAATACGCCAAGCTGCTGCGCACGGACCCGCAGCTTGAGGTGACCATCAGCGAGTCGCCAGCTCTGTTAGGATCTGGCGAGCTTGCTTCATACGACGCAGTGTTCCTCGACTTCAAGAACTATAACAACCGTATCCCAACCGCCGAGCCGCTGTGGAAAAATTTCGAACAATATATTCAAAACGGTGGTGGACTGGTCATCGCCCACTTTGGGTGCGGCGCGTTGCAGGAATGGAATGGATACGTCAAGGTTTCCGGCCGCATTTGGGATCCGCAAAAGCGCGGTCACGACCCTTACGGCGAGTTTCTGGTCAGCATCCTCAAAACCGGCCATCCCGTCACCAAGGGCATCCCGGACTTCACCACCACCGACGAACTCTACACCTGCTTCACGGGCGATACGAAAATCGACGTGCTCGCCGAAGCCACCTCTAAAGTGGACCAGAGCACGCAACCGATGGCCTTCGTCCTCGCTCCAGGCAAGGGCCGCGTCTTCAACTCACCGCTCGGCCATAACCTCGCCGCGCTCAAAGCCCAAGGCGTGCGCGATCTGTATCTCAACGCCACCCGCTGGGCAACAGGTCTAACGAAATGAAAGCTGAAATGTTAAAAATCGCCAATTTGAAAATCAACCGATGAAGATATCATTCCACACTGACGCCTTTAACACCTCATTCGTTGACTTCGACCGCTGCCTCGAATGGGCGCGCGACAACGACGTGCATTGGATCGAGTGCGGCCTGATAGACGGCGTGAGCTGGATCCACGGCCTCGGCTATCAGCCACATGTTGCCATGTATCAGGACCCGGCGCTTCTTCGCAAACACATGGCGTCCTATGGCGTCCGCTTTTCGCAGGTGGACGCCGCGTTTCCGCTGTCCGGTATCGATGGTCCGGCTTACGGGCTGCCTTATGTGCTCAAAGCCATCCCGTGGGCGAAGCATGCCGGTTGCGGATGCGTCGCCACCACCGATGGTCTTCATCGCCCTGCCGGCCTAACGGACGAGGAGGCGATGGACCTGATGAAACGCCAATACCAGCGAATCATCGAGGTGGCCGAGGCCTATGAAATGACCGTCACCATCGAGGTGCATGGTTACTTCACCACCAAACCGGAGTTTCTCGAACGCATGCTCGCGTTTGTGGACAGCCCGTTCCTGCGCCTCAATCTGGATACCGGTAACACCTTCATCGCCGGCCAGGATCCCGTGGCGTTCTGCGAACGCTTCCGCAACAAGGTCGCCCACGTCCACGTCAAGGACGTCAGCGAATCGCTCGCCGCCATCGTCGGCGGTGGCCAGACCGGCATCGCCCTCTCACAATGTGCCGTGGGCGATGGCGTCAACGCATCGAACATCAAGCGCTGTCTCGCGCTGTTGCATGAAACGGGTTTCACCGGACATCTCTCGATCGAATGCGAAGGCCAGGGCGGCCCGATGCTCACCCACTCGCTGCACTGGCTCCGCCAGACCCTCGCCGAACTCGGCATCCCGGAAGAGAAGGCATGAATCCAATGCCAGTCTTCCAGACGGCAATATAACGATTCTTTCTCAGTTACATAACGTTATCAACGAAGCACAAACCAACCATTATGAAAAACGCCACGTCGAAAAAATCAATGATGAAAACATACACGTTAATAAAGGGTGCCGCGCTGGCTGTTCCAGCTGCAGCGTTAATGCTCGGTTCCTCCCAGGCAGGCACCAGCGTCGGCATCAACTTCCAAGGCAGTGCGTATGGCACTTCTGGCAAGGAGGTAACCGCTACCGCCTTTGGCATTGGAGCCAGCGACTGGTTCACATCGGCGAATCCGGGGCTGGCTGCAGACTCGTTGACTGCAACCCCGAGCAATGGAGGTTCATTCGGCGTCTCGTGGTCTGCACAAGGCGTATGGACCAGTTGGGCGGCCCCGGTTTACATGCCAATTGATTACGTGGGGTATCCGGGAGATACCGAGGTCTATTGGGGGGAACTGTACGGCCCCTATCAGGTGAATTTGAGCGGCCTGGCGGCGCAGTTTCCCGATGGCTACGTCCTTCAGGCGATCGCGGCGGATGACGGGAGAGTTCCTCAAATCGCCCCCACCTCGATTAGCGATGGTGTCACCCCCGAAACCCTAACCTATGACGTGCGCGGGACTTTCACCTATAACGCCTCGGCTGGCTTCTCGATTAGCACACCGACCTCGAATCTGTTCACGAGTGATACTCTGAGCCTCACGGGTCCTTCCGATGGCATTCCGCGGAGTTTTTTGGCCGGTTTTATCATCACGGACAAACCCGTGGTCACGGTTCCCCCGAAGGGCGTCTCCCTTGCGTCTGGTGGAACTCTCACCATGAATGCTGGCGCGGTGGGAGTTGCCCCCTTGACCTATCAGTGGCGAAAGGGTGGCGTGGATCTTTCCGGCGCCACTTCTGCGACCTATACCAACGCCCTTACCGAGGTCGGTGACAGCGGCGATTACGATGTCGTCGTGACCAACCTGTATGGCACGGCCACCAGTCCGGTCGCCGCGGTGACGGTTGCCGTGCCCGCCACCGTGACCTGGGATGCCGATGCCGGCACTTCTGATGTGCAGGATGGGGATGGCACCTGGACCTCAGCCAATTGGTGGGATGGGCTCAGCGATATTGCCTGGAGCAACTTTAACTTCGTCACCTTCGGCTCGGGTGGCATAGAAAATTACACGGTGACTTTGCCCTCTGCCGTCATCGCTGGCAGATTGACCTTCAATGCCAACTACGCCGTTTCAGGTTCGGGTTCGATCACGCTGAATAGCCCGACGATTGCCGCAAACAGCAACGCAACCCTGAACGTCCCTCTGCTCGGAACCAGCGGTTTGACCAAGGTCGGCGCGGGCACTGTCACGCTCGGCGCCACCAACATCTACACCGGCAACACCACCGTCAATGAGGGCACTTTGTCCGTTACCGGAGCGAATGGTGCGCTCGGGGCCGGCACGGTCACGGTTGGGGCCAGCGGCACCCTGTCCTTCGCGACCACCGGTGGCAGGACTTTAGCTAACACGATTAGCGGGGCCGGAACCATTCACAAGTCGGATGACTCACGCTACACCTTCGCCGGCAACATCAGCGGCTTCACCGGCACCTACACGCAGAGCGCGGGGCAGACATGCCTCAGTGCTGCTAACTCCGGCAGCGCAGACGCGGGCTGGGTGTTCAACGGCACGTATTTCGTGAGCCATGTCGGCAATGCCACCCTGGAACTTGGCGCTCTATCAGGAAGTGCGCTGCATTGGAACGACAGCACCTCGGGAACCACCACGCTTGAGATCGGTGCACTGGGGACGAGCACGACATATTCCGGCAACATCGGCGTGGGCTCCAATGGCGCGGCGACTGCCCTGACCAAGGTGGGCTCCGGCACGCTCACCCTAACGGCAAGTAACGGATACACCGGCCCCACCACCGTGAACAGCGGCAGCCTCCTGCTAACCGGCAGCATTGCCACTGGAACGGTCACGGTCAATGCCAACGCCACCCTCGGCGGCACCGGCACCATCCACAGCACGACGACCATCGCCGACAATGGCCGCCTGGCCTTCACCCTGAGCACGTTGGCCGCAGACCACGATCCGCTCAATATCACCGCTGCGCTGGTCTTCTCCGGTGCCTCCGTGCTCGACATCACCACCAGTGGCGTCCTGTCCGCTCCCGGCATCTACCCGCTCGTCGTCGCCACCGAGCCGATCACCGGGAGTGTGCCGGCCATCCTCAACCTGCCAGCGGGTTGGGCGGCCACCGTCTCGATCTCCGAAGACACCCTGAGCCTGTTGCTGACCGTCACCTCCACCGGCACCAGCCCCTATGACTCCTGGTCAAACGGCACCTTCGCCAATTCCTTCACCGACAAGGTTGCCAGCCATGACCCGGATGGAGACGGCCTGACCAACCTCCAGGAATACGCCTTCGGCACCGACCCGACCCTGTCGTCAAGCGGTGCAATCGTCTATGACGGGACATCCGTCACCAACCCGGGAGCTCCCAAAATCGTCGAGGATGGTGGCGCGTTTTACGCGGTGTTTGGCCGCCGTGCGGATTATCTAACCGCCGGTATCCTCTACACCGTTCGCTTCAGTGCGGATCTGGAGGCAGGCTATTGGGAGACCAGCGCCACCGAACCGAGCGAACTGACGAGCACCGGCGACATCCGTGCGGTGCGGGTACCCTATCCGATCGAGCTCATTCCCTCGGCCAACGGTCCGCAAAAAGCCAGGTTCTTCCAAGTGGGCGTTGAGCAAACCCCCTGACCCGCGCCGGCCTAGCCAAGGCGGATTTCAACCATCAACAAACATCACCCGTCAATTCGTCCGAGCCGGATTGACGGCTGATGCATTTCGACTGTTGCTTGCCGGGGGTGACCGAGAAAATCAAGACCGCGCCTTCAATGTCTCGGAATGCCAAGCCACATTCCCGAAGAAATGCAAATATGGCCTTGCGCTCAGTCTAACAATTCTTCCGCCCGTGTGTCTGAACCTTCCGGAAAGACTAACAAAATACGTTCTGACACATGAAACCACCCACCGTCCGCCACAATCCCGGGAAACCCCGGCAAGGTCACATGACAACATCAACCTGTGTTTCCTTCAAAATGATAGGCAGGGTCGCCACATGCCTCTTGGCCGCGCAAACGGCGTCCGCCACTTCTAAAGTGGAAATCTTTCCCGCCCTCAACGCTGACAAGCCGAACCGGTTTGAGTATGCGCCCACGGACACACGCTTTGTACGGTTGGAGCCGGGTTTCATGTGCGTTAGGCTGTCCGATGCACATTCTATCACAAACTTTTCACAAGGGAAGACATTTTCTTAAGATGCCAGAGGCCGTAAGGTATACGCCCAACACACCCGACCAAGAGAGATAACCCTTAGGCAATGAAGCCATCCCGCAATCCAACCGACAGTCGCCCTGCGAGAGAATTCTCGCGGCCACACCTGTCTCGCTCGTTGATTTCCGGCCCGAACAGGTGTCCGAGGGGGATGGCCCTGGTAGCCACACTCCTGCTGATGATCCTGCTGGTGATCATCGTGGTTGGATTATTCACTCTTTCCAGTGTGTCGTTGCGCACCGCAGGCCAGGGTATGGCGATGGCTGAAGCCCGGAGCAACGCCCGTCTGGCACTGATGCTCGCGCTCGGGGACTTGCAGAAATCGCTGGGACCCGACCAAGCCGCGACAGCGACCTCCGCAATTCTCAAGAGTCCCGGAAAATCGGGCCTCACCGGGGTATGGAGTTCGTGGGACTTTGATCCTGCCTCCGCCAGCCTTGACTACAGCGGGCCGAAAACCCAGACCGCAGCCGACAACGATTCGCCCGGCTTCAAGCGTTGGCTGGTCTCCACTCGCAACCCGGCAGACGCCACCCAGCGTGATTTCGGCCATTCCGCGTGGTCCGTGCAACCCATCACGCTGGCGGACAAGGCGACCTTCGGTGGTGAATTGCCAGCTGGGGGGCCGCTTGTTGCGGGCAGGGTTCCTCTGTTCAAAGATGGCAAAGAGCAGGGTGCCTGTGCCTGGCATGTCGCGGATGAGTCGGTGAAGGCCCGCATCATTGCCTATCGGGATCCCCGTCACCAACCAACCCTCGCCCACCAGAGCGCCCTGCTGGGAGGCCACCGGCCCGATGTCTCGGTGATGGATCAAGCCTTGGAATTTCTGCCGAAAGACTCGACTCAAGAGCAATACCAGCAAGCCTTGGAAGGCGCACCAAAGATCACCGATTTCGGCCAGGTTGAATTGCTCGGCGGCAAAAATACGCCGAAGGAGACCATCAGGAAATTCCGCAATGACGTCACTCCTTACTCGTTGGGCGTGTTGGCGGATGTGCGAAAAGGCGGCCTCAAGCGGGACCTCTCGTCCATCTTCGAGATGCGCAGCCCGACTGGATCGGTGCTGTTGCCACCGGAGTATTTGAACAAGGGCTTGTACCAATCCACCCACCACATCACGGGCAATTCCGACCCGCATTGGAGCATCCTGTCGTCTTACTACAACTTGTTCCGGAAGCTCACCAACCGAGAAAGCGCCCCGACCTATTCCCAGCTGCCCTCCGCGGACCTGGCCATGCCGGCCATCGGCAGCCAGCCACCAGTGCTCGGCGAATTCGCGCCCATCCCGGTGATTGCTAAAATGCAGGTCATCTTCAGCATGGTTGCGCGAAATAACCACTGGGGCGGTGCCAATGACACCAAGGTACACTTGATGTACACCCCGGTTGTGACTCTCCACAATCCCTACAACGTCAGTATCTCTTTCGATCTCATGGAGGTCGGATTCGACAGCATGCCGATCGGATTCCAATTCACGGTCGGACCTAACACAACCGGCCGCATCATCCCCTTCAATGAACTCTACGACGGTAGCGGCCGAACCGGCGGATATATCAAGAAATCCATCGTGATGAAAATCGCCAACTGGACCGACTATGACCGGACCACCAGCAAGACCCAGACGGCGGCCCAGATCGAGACTGACGCGGATGCGGAGAACAACCAGCCCAAAAGTGGCCCGATCATTATGAAACCCGGCCAAACCCTCATCTGCACACCGTACTTGAATCCAAGTGAATTTTTCGGCAGCAACGGCGAGGGGTCGGGATCTAACGGAACAACGTTTTTCGACTATGCCAATTCGCTCAGTCGATCGCTCAAGGCCAAGCCGGGCTACAACGGACCATTCATTGGTCTTGATCTCGACTGGCTCAATCCGTACGGCACGCTCACGTTTGATTGCAAGCGGAACGAGCCTGCCACTTCCGCCATTCAAGTGATCTGCGGCCCGACCTTGCCCACTCAGGGGGGCAGTGCCTCGTTCGATGTGAAGGTGAAAATCGGCATTGGCGGCACGATTCGCAACTATGGTGGCATTCGCTTTGAGTATCCTGCGGTGACGGATTTGCAAGGCACGCTCAAATCAATGACGTTCAACACGACGGCGCTGAGCGCGTTTGTGGATTTCAATGATCCCATCAGCAATCATGCCAACGCCAAGCCGTTCGCGCTGTTCTCCGCATACGCCAGGACGACCAGCGGAGGAGTCAATGAATCCGGGGCGCGGGCGACCCTCAGCGTGCCTGGCAACGCCTTGTTGAACGGTCGCTTCGCCGGTAAACCATTCTTGTTCAATAATCCCGCCGTGCCGATGGCCATCGCCAATTTAAGAACCAGAAAACTGGGCACCTTGGCGCACGAATTGAGCCTCGAGCCCATCACCATGGGCAGTCTGAATAAGATATTACAAAGTGACGCCACCAACCGCGGCAGATACCTCACCGGCAACACCACCAATCTGGGGATGAAATCCGGCAGTTATCTGGAATTGCCGGTCGGGCCGATGCAGACGATTGCGGATTTCCGCCGATCCAACGCCCTGGCATCGCCCTTCGCTCCGAGTTTCGTGCAACCGGTGGGGAATTCCACGGTTTCGCCGCTGATGAGCACCGGCAAGGTCTCGGAGGCCGGAGCTGATGGATACAATCTTCTCGACCACTCGGTTCTTGCGAACCACGCGCTGTATGATGGCTTTTACTTCTCGACTTTCGCCACCGATGGCGGAACGCCCGCCGACGCCTTTGACGGGTTCATGGCCGGAACCCGGACTTTGACCGCCCAGGCATTCCATCCCTACCTGCCTGCCGGAACCACCGCGAAGGATGCGGCCGCGACGCTGTTTTCGTCAGGCAAACCGAAGAACGACGCCTATAAAAATGCGGCCTCCTATCAGATGGTTCGGGGGCCGTTCAACGTGAACTCCACCAGCGTGAAGGCATGGAAGGCCAAACTGGCCTCCATGCGTGGCTGCAGCGTCCCGAGCCTCACATTGCTCAATGGCACCAAAACCCAACAGGCAGCGGCTTACAATCCGATTTTCCCGACTTCCCTGCTGAACTCCACGGCAAGTGATTTGAAACTGGATTTGGCCACGGACGCTGGACGGGAAAACCGCTGGAACGGCTACCGCCAACTCACCGATGACGAACTCGACACGCTCGCCAAGCGCATCGTCGATGAAGTAAAATCCCGTGGCCCGTTCCTCTCGCTGTCCGAATTCGTCAACCGCCGCATCGGAACTGACAGCGCGTTGACCGAGCGCGGTGCCCTGGAGGCCGCTATCGAAGCCGCCGGCATCAACAAGTCCACCTTCCCTAATCAACTTTCCATCCGCGGCACCGACATATCGGATCCAGCCATCTATGGCTTCAAAACCCCGGCGGTCGTCACCGGCAATCCCGCGGCCGGAGCGCCCGGATGGATCTGCCAGGGCGACCTGATGCGCATCCTGGAACCTGCCGCGACCGTCCGCTCGGATACCTTTGTCATCCGGGTGTATGGCGAGTCAAAGCATGGCACGCAGGTGATCCGCGCCTATGCGGAGGCCGTATGCCAACGGATCCCCGAGTATGTTGACCCTGCCAACGATCCCGCCTCGAGTGATTCGACAAGCAACGGCCTATCTTTGGCTAACAAAAGATTCGGCCGTCGCCTGATACTCGTGTCATTCCGTTGGCTGTCACCCAATGAAATCTGAGCCACTCATCATGACCCGTTATTATATATATCTACTTGTCGCTTGTTGGCTGACCACAGCGACGTATTCCCAGCAATCAAGTCCTGCCGTGGCACCGCTCACGTTGCGGTTCATTTTGCAGGATCCGACCCAGGCCCCGGCGGATCTCTATCTGAAGGATGTCAACGGCAAAGTGGTAAAGTTGAACCTGGCTTGCGGGGAAATCGGCACGCCGCAGCAGACGATTCCCGAGGCCGGCTCGTTGGTGTTGTTCAACACGGCGGCACCTGAATCGAAAAGCCCGCAAGCCAGCATCGCAGCGTGGGTGGCCGTGCCGAAGCCGATGAAGCGGGCCGTCGCCATCGTTGTTCGGGCTCCCGCCGACCTGACGCCCGCCTATCGGATAGTTCTGATAGATGATTCTCTGGAGGCATTTCCACGCGGCGAATCCCGGATCGTGCCGTTGATGGCGCTGGAGACCTCGGTGGCGGTCGGCGAGCATAAAATTGCCTGCAAGCCGGGCGCCATCACCCGCATGCCAGCCGTCACACAGCTGGATCCTTACAACATGGCGCAGACGGATTTTTACTACAAAAAGGCCGGTTCATGGATCGTCTTCAGCGAGTGCCGGAACAAATACCTGGATGTGTTCCGCCAGATATTCATTGTCTATATCAGAGCGGGCGGCAGCACTCCAGAGCTCACCACCTTCATCGACCAGGTGCCACGGCCAGTTGCCGAGAAATGAGTGTTCTGAAAATATTTGTAAACTTCTTCTCAGTGTGATCAGGAGTTTCCGAGCGCCCTTTTGTCATCAATGAGCTCGTTCACTGAGTTCAGAACTTGCTGCTGGCGGTATTGTGTCGGACTCACACCGAAGGTCTTTTTGAACTGCTTGCAGAATTGGTAAATATCCAAATAGCCGACAGCTTCTGCGATTTCCCCGGAGCGAAAATCCAGATCGTAGAGCATTCTCTGGGCCGCGGACATGCGTTTTCGGATGACGTACTCACTGATCGATGAGCCAAAGAATTCGCGGAATCGGTGACAAAGGTGGCTTTCGGACATGGCGGCGATTGCGGCGAGTTCCTTGAGCGGAGGAATCCGGCGGCAATCGGCATCAAGGTATTGGCGGACTCGAAGCAGGCACGACGGAATCGTCGTGACGGTATTCTGTGACTTGATCTGCCGCCGGATGCCCCGTGCCCAGTTCTCAAAGAGATTCTGCAGGATGACGGGGTCAGGTGACGAGGCGTCCCTCATCTCATCGAGCATCGCTGAAAGGCAGAGAATCATCACGGAGTCAACTGTCACCTGAAACGGCTTCGTGGTAGGCAATTCCATCGTATCAATCTGCTGCCTGACCCACGTCCCCTCCACATGCATCCACGAATGCGCTTCGAAACCAGGCTCATTGCCCCAACTATAGAACTGTGGAACTCCGGGCGGCCAGATCACCATCGTCAGCGCCGATGCGGATGGCGACGGGTCGTCGCGCTCGAGACGCGACGCTTCATGGAAGAGCATGATGAGCCAGTCACCGGTGCCCATGGGCCGATCCACGTTCTGATTGAACATGGGCTCCCGAATCCCAATGCCGCGCACAGTGAAGGTGGCCTTCGGCATCAATTCGTGCCCGAACCATTGCCGATCCCAAGTCCGGTGTTCGTCCGTGGGCAATGCGTTCCACATGACAAAAGCTGGCACTTTCAGCACTTCCTGGCGGATTTTCAGAGGGATGGGTTTCATGTGCATTCGGTCGGTAGATGCACATTCTGTGATAAACTTTTTGCAAGGGAAGCCATTTTCCTTAAACTTCAGAAACTGTAGGGTTCACGCCTTATCGAGTTCGGTGCCCCCACCATCACCCCGCAAAAAAATACACTGTCCGCTTTTTGTCCTGGGGAGACAGGCTCCTGTAAACCAAGCACGCAAGATGTTCCCTCGTAACTACTCAGGTCCCATTCAATGAATCCAGCTTCCGATGTCACAATGAGCCGACGAATCACAAAACCCGATGGAAGAGCGCTATCAAGCACCATGAAAATGATGATCTGGATGGGAGCAAGCTGCATCGCCATGGCTCTTTCCGCCCGGGCCACACTCACGCATACCAACGGCAATTTTGACGCTGGCGTGGCAGCGGGCGATAACAACAACGTTCCTGACTGGTTCGATGGAAACCATCACCCTGGCGCGGCCTGGGAAGACACGTGGCTTAATACCGTCAACATTCCCTCCGGGCAGAGCGGCGGGAC
>CAIQXC010000473.1 GCA_903875675.1 Akkermansiaceae bacterium | reverse complement strand
CGCCGGTAGCGCCTGGCCAAATAGCCCGGCCGCTTCGCCGTCGCGAGTGGGCGTAAACCGGAAATCGGCGGTGGTGGCCGTGGCCCAGACGACCGGTTCCAACGGCTCCAGCGCCGCCAATGAGGCCGTGGACGCCTTGCCACGCGAAAATAGCACGGCACCGCCACGGTCACGGACGTAGGCCCGCAACATCTCCGCCCGCTCCGGGCTTAAAAATGGATCGATGTTCTTGCCGAAAACAATCAGGTCGTAGCGGGCGAGTTCGTCGAGCGTGTTGGGAAATACCGGCTGGTTGGTTTCTTCGTTCTTGGCCTCGCCGGAGTCGATGCGGAAGTAGCGTTCGTCGGAGAGGCGGTGGACGGAGTGGACATCCATGTGGGGTTGTTGGCGGAGGAGTTGGGCGAGGAATTTGCTATCCCAATAGGGAGCGCCCTCGACGAGGAATACGCGGGTTTTGGATTCGAGGATGCGGATGTTGATGGCTGCTTTATTATTAGAGGAACGGACTTCGCCGGCGATGACCGGGGTATCGATCGACCAATGGGCGGAGGCTGGCGGGGCTTTAATTTCGAAGGTGGCGGCGACGGTTTTACCGGGTGGCAGTTCGAGGGTGAGGCTGGCGAGAGATTTGCCGTCGGCGTCGCGGAGGGTGACGGCGGGGCGGATTGGGTCGAGGCCGGTGGATTTGAGGGCGAAGGGGATGCGGAGGGGTTGGCCGGCGAAGGCGGTTAGGGAGGCGCGGGGTTGGATGAGGGCGAGGTCGGGAGGTGGCACGTCGGTGCCGATGGCGACGGTGTGGATGGCGGTGTTTCGGCTGCGGGCCCGCAGGCCGAGGGAGTCGAGGTCGGCCGGGGATGAGTTGAGTGTTTGTCGGCCGTCGCTCAGGACGATGATGCCGGCGAGAGATTCTCCGGCGGCGGCGGCATCCTGGAGGATTTGGGAAACGGCGGGAAGAATGTTGGAGGCAGTGCCGTTAGGTGGTGGGGGTGGCGTGGTGGTGGAGGCGGCGTCGAGTTTGGCAGCGAAGGAGTGCACGCGCAGCGGGATGTCGGCGGATTTGGCGTGGGCGGTGGCCTGCCGGATGAGGGTCGAAGCCACGGCGGCGCGGGTGGACCCGTCGGCAGTGGTTTGGGCCATGGATGCGGACACGTCGTTGAGGAGGATCCACGGGCTGGGGTGGCTTTCAGTGGGATAGGTCCATTTTCCCGGGTTAAAAAGCAGGGTGAGGGCGGCGGCGACGGCGAGCAGACGCAAGGTGAGCAAGCGCCAGCGCATGCCCGGGCTGATACCCGCCGAGCCCCGCCAGGCACCCAACGCGGCAATGCCCAGCGCCAAAACGGCGAAGGGGATGAGGATGGGAAGTGGGAAGGGAGGGTGCAAAGGGCGGGGAGTTAGAAGTTATTAGGCGGAGTGGGCGGAGGGGATGGTGTGGAAGCCGAGTTCCTTGGCCGGTGCTGACGGCGTGGCGATGAGTTGCTTGATGGCTTCATCGTCTGTGAGTTGAAACAGTCTGTCATTCATCTGGCGCGGGAGTGGACGAGGGATTCGAGGAGGAGAAAGAGAAGGGCCGCGAGAGCCAGCCATGGCCAGAGCGGGAGGCCTTGGGCGAGGGCGGCTTGGCGGACGAGCGAATCGTTAGATGCATCGAGTTTGCCGAAGGCTGGGGTGGCCTCGAGTGGGCGGAGGTCGCTCTCGGAGTCGGGGAAATTCACGGCGGTGAAGGCGATCGGCTGGCCGGAGAATTGCCAGCGATAGATGCCGGGAATGGCGGGGGTTTTTGAGTGCCAGCGGGTGCCTTCGGCGGTGGTGGTCTCAGTGAGCGGCAGCGGTTCGGAGGTCGGGCCGAGCAAGGTGACGGCCCCGGCGTGGGCGGGATCGCTGGACGACCAACTCAGCGGGCTGCCGGGAAGCGAATAGGCGGGCTCGGCGGTGCCTCGTGGACGGGTCCGTAGGAAAATTTCGGCGATGGCCGGAAGAAACGCTCCCTGGGTCGGCCAGTCGGTTTTGGCGGGATCGAGAGGCAGGTTCCAAAGTAGGATGGAGGCACCCTCGGTCGGGCATTCGAGGAGGGCCGGGATGCCATCCACGAAGCTGGCAATTGGGCGGATGCCTGGCAGGGCGGCGAGTTCGGCGGGCAGGCGGAGGCGTTCGCGGAAGGTACCGGCGAACGGGTTGCCAAAGTCGCCTGAGCGAAAAAGCTGGTTGGCGGGGTGGGATTCCTCGGGGATGGCGGCCCAACCGGTGGGTGATGCAACGAGTGCGAGCGGGCCATCCGCCGGATCGGCCGGCGCTTGCAGGAGGCTGCGGATGGCTGTCAGCGGACAGGCCGCAGCGGGTCGCACAATCAGAGTGGTGCCTGCCAGCGCCGATTTGCGCAATTCGGCGGGTGCCTCGCCGGACCAAGCGGAAATGAATTGGAAATCTGGCCGTTTGGCAATTGCCGGATCGTTGGCAATCTCCAGCCACGAGAGCGATTTGGCGAGTTTGCCTAGAATTTTGGCGTCGGGCGAATCGGCCGCAGTGGTCAGGGCGAGGCGCAGTGATTCGCGGACCTGGACGACGCAGTGACGGGCGTCATCGGCGGGAAATCCGTCCGGCTCAATCGCCGCGCTGATGGCCATCGGACCGGGTGTGGCCGGACGGATGACAAACGCGCATTCAGCCTCGCCCCAAGCCGGTAGCTCGATCGTCTGGGATTGGCGCGCGCCATCGGCATCCAGCGTCAGTTGGGTGCGCAGCGCATCTGCTGAAAAATTCCGCACCCGGGTGAGCAGCGTCAGGTCCTGGCCGACGACGGGTTCGGTGGGTTGCGGAATGAGGCGGCTGACGGCGACGTTGGGCGGGGAGGTGGTGGCGACGCGCTGGCTGCGCACGACGATGTTGGTGGGAAAACTCGGCGCAAAGTCACGCCAAGCGCTCGCTTGAAAGTCTGAGATGATGATTAACTCGCGGTGGCGTCCGACCTTGGCCAGTTGCCGCAGCGCCAGATCAAAGGCGGCAGTCAGGGCTCCGGCCTCCGGCAGCGGGTGGGCTTGTTTTAATTTGTCCGTTAGAAACTCCAGGTTGGGTCCGGGCTCCGGGAAGGCGGCGGCGGGTTCGGCGGCGATCCAAATGAGATTGGCATTGTCGGGTTTTGACTGCTCGAGGAATCGCGTGGCTTGGGCGCAGGCGGAGTCGAAGCGGCTGCCGGCGCCTTCGCGGGCGGCCATCGAGGCCGTGCGATCGACCAGCAGGATGACGGTGGATTTTTCGCCGGGGAGCGAGGCAGAGTTCGAGATGAGGAATGGCCAGGAAAAGGCGGCGGCCAACGCAAACAGGGCGAGGCTGCGCAGGGCTAGCAGCAGCCAGTCCTTGGGGCGACGGATCCGTGCGGTGCTGCGCAGCACCCGGCGCAGGAACTCGATGTTAGAAAAGCGATAGGCAGGCGGCCGTGCCCGGGACAGCAGGTGCACCAACAGCGGCAGCCCGGCCAGCGCGAGCAAGCCAAGGAGAGCGGGGTGCAGGAAATTGAGGGACATGGGTCGATGTTATCGGGGAGAGACAGAAGACCGCTGCGCTGAAAGACAGGAGACACAAGACTGCAAGACGCAAGACGCAAGAGAAGAGAAAGATAAGACCCAAAATGGCGCGGGGCGCATTCCAAATAACCAATAACTAATAACTTTCTTCATCTTCATCTTGTGGCTTGTGTCTTGCGTCTTGCTATTCAATCTCTGAGTCGGTCGAAGAGCGAGAAGTAGGGGTCGGCAGTGGATGTTAGGGCGTAGTCGGCACGGCGGGCGGAGGCGAGGGCACGCAGGGCGCGGGTATGGTTGAGGAGTTCTTGTTGCCAGGCGTCGCGGAGCGCGTGGGGGTGGACGGTGAGCTGGTCGTTGGTCTCCATATCGATGAAGCGCGACAGTCCGCGGTCATCGAGGTTGAGTTCGCTGGGGTCGAGCAGATGGAACAGGTGGATGCGAAAACCTCGGTGGATGTACGGATTGAGCGCGCGGAACAAGGCTGCGGGTTCGGTGAAGAAATCCGATAAAATCACCAGCGTGCCCTTGCGCTTGAGCAACGGCTGGGCGCGGGCCAGCGTCTCGGTGATGGACGTGTTGGATCCGGGTCGGTTGGTTTCCAGAGTGGCGAGCAGGTCGTGGAGGTGCTGGCGGGTGGAGGCCGGGGGCAGGAATTTGCGGATCCCGTGGTCGAAAAGCGTTAGGGAGACGCGGTCATTTTTTGAGATGACCCACCAGGCGAGTGCGGCGGCGAAGAACGATGCGTATTCGAGTTTGGAGAGGCGTGGCGAGTTTTCCGGAAATCCCATTGAGGCCGAGCAATCGAGGAAAATGTGGCACTCAAGGTTGGTTTCCTGTTCGAAGGTACGCAGGAAAAGTTTGTCGTTGCGGGCGAACACCCGCCAATCGACCCGTGCCAGATCGTCGCCGGGGGCGTATTGGCGGAATTCGTGAAACTCGATGGACGAACCGCGCTGGTGCGAACGGTGGCGTCCCGCCAAGTACCCCTCGACCATTGCCTTGGCGCCGAACTCATAATTCTTGAGTCGGCGGATATCGGCGGGATCGAGGAAGCGGTGCATGGGGGAAGACGCAAGAGACTGGAAGACGCAAGAGGAAGATCGGACGGATCGGACGGATCGGACGGATCAAATGGCGGCGATGAGCTTGGCGATGATTTGGTCCGTGGTGATGCCTTCGCCGGTGGCGTTGTAGTTGGCGATGAGGCGGTGGCGAAGGACGGGCAGGGCGACGGCACGGATTTCATCGGCGGAGGCCGACGGTTTGCCGCGCAGCAGGGCGAGAGCACGGGCGGCGCGGGCGAGGCACTGTGAGGCGCGGGGGCCGGCCCCGTAGGCGACGTAGTTTTTGACGTCCGGGCTGGCGAGTGGGGAATCCGGTCGGGTGGAATGGACGAGTTTGAGGATTGTTTGGATAACGGATTCCGGCAATGGGACATCGACGGCGGCGTGCTGGAGTTCGAGGACTTTTTCGGCGTCGAGGATCGGTTCGGGCAACACGTCGGCGTGGCCGGTGGTGCGGCGGACAATTTCGGCCTCCTCGTCGAGGCTCGGATAACCGATGTTGAGCTGGAAGAAAAAGCGGTCTAGCTGGGCCTCGGGGAGCGGATAGGTCCCTTCGTGTTCGATCGGGTTTTGGGTGGCGAAGACGATGAACGGTTCGTCCAAGCGGCGCGTCTGGCCATTGACGGTGACCTGTTTTTCCTGCATGGCTTCCAGCAGCGCGGCCTGGGTTTTGGGCGGGGTGCGGTTAATTTCGTCGGCGAGGATGAGGTTGGCGAAGATCGGGCCGGGGATGAACTGGAACGAGCGCTCTCCGGCCGTGGTGCTCTGCAAAATTTCTGAGCCAACGATGTCGGTGGGCATTAGGTCCGGCGTGAATTGAATGCGCTGGAACTTCAACCCGAGAATCCGCCCAAGAGTCGATACTAACAAGGTCTTGGCGAGACCCGGCACGCCGACCAACAGGCAGTGGCCCTTGCACAGCAGGGAGGTGAGGAGTTGCTCGACGATTTCGTCCTGGCCGACGATGACGCGGCCGGTTTCGCTGCGGATTTTGGCAACGGTGTCTTGCAGGCGGTCCCAGTGGGCGGCAGGTGCTTCGGTCATGGCGGTGGTAATTCTTCTTCGGTTGGGGGGGAGGGGTCTTCGGCGGTGGATGAGGAGTTTTTCGGGCTTTCGGACGAGTCGGAGTCGCCTGACGAGTCGCCTGACGAGTCGCCGTCGGAGTCGTCCATGCCGGGGAGGCCAGGACGGGAGACTCCGTCGGAACCGTCGGAACCGTCGGAACCGTCGGAACCGTCGGAACCGTCGGAACCGTTGGATTTGGCGGTCTTATCGGCCGCGAATTTATCGGCGTCGGCGCGGGTGAGGATTTGGATGGAAATATAGAAGCGCTCGCCCTTATCGGATTCGAGGAGTTTATTGACGGTGGCGGCGAAGGGCTCCCCAGATGCCTCCCCGGATGCATCCTCGGGGTCCGCGCCAGGTCCCAGCAGGGTGGCTTTGCCATCTTTGACGAGCCACACGGAGGTGCTGGAGCTGCGGCTGTCGAAGGCGCTGGCGTAGGCTATCACGATGCCGGTGGCATTTTTGTTGGCCCCAAGCGTGTTGATGGCTTCAGAAAAAATCTGGGCACCGGTGATGACGCCGCGGCGTCCTTGTTCGTCAGATGCATCCGGGCTGGGGCTCTTGGCGGGTGCCGGTTTGAGCGGGAAGACGCAGGTCGTGAGCTCCAGGCCCGGGCCGAAGTTTGCCGGGCTGATGCCGATGTATGTGCGGGAGTGCTTGTCAATTTCGGCGGCGAGGGACTCGATGTGCTTCGTTAGGGTGTCTGCGGAGATGCTGAAGCCGACGTCGATGTTGCCGGCACCCTTCACATCCGGGAAGCTAGGGCTTTTTTCCAGTGTGCGGGAGGTGATGATATGTTGAAGGGTTTTGACGGATTCCGGCTTGGGCGGATCTTCCGAGTCCTTGAACCATTCCAGCCAAGCGGCGCGTTCATCCGGGGTGAGGGATGTGAGGTAGGGGTGGATCTCGGCGGCGGGCTTTTTCCCGGCGGTCGCGACGATTTCAGCGAGGTGTTCCTCGGTGACTTTTGAAGCATCGGGCAGTGGCGGCACGGGTTTGCCGGCTAGGCGGGCATTGGCATGCTCGACGAGAATGGCGCTGGCGGTCTTATTGAGAATGACGGATGCGGAATGGGCGTCGCTGTAGGCGCTGGGTTGAACGGACGCTTCAAACGCGCAGGCGGCAATTTCCGCAATGGTTGGTTCGCTGTCCGTTCCGTAGCGCTGGTACCGGTTCTGCGCGTTGAATTGGCTTGAAACGCTGCGGGTGTCGGCGAGAAGCTTTCTCCAGACGACGGCTTCGGGTTCGGACACTTTGCGCTCTTCGGGCTCGGCGGGCTCCTTTGCGTCCTCCTTGGCGGGCTTGTCTGCTGGCTTTTGAGCGGGATCCGCCTCATCGGTTGGCTCGGCATCGGCTTCATCGGCTTCCCAGCGGATCATCGAGGTGGCGGATAGGAACCTGGCGCGCACGGTGGCATCGGTGGCGGCATTGGCCCCTTCGAGGAGGGCGTGGAGGTGTTTGACTGGGGTGGCGTCCGCCAGCATGTCGGACAGTGAGCTGATGGCGGCCCGGGCATCGGCGGGTTTGCCCTTGGCGATTTGGAGGGCGAGGGCCCGTGGGGATTGGCCGCCGACGAGGGTTTCTAGCTGTTTGAGGATTTTTTCGGCACCGCCGGCTTGTTTGACGAGCCAAGCGTGTGGGTTGGTGTCCTCAGAGTCGCCGACACTGGCCTGACTGCGCACGAGTTTGGCGTAGGCTTCGAGGAACGGTTTGGCGGCGGCCTTGCGGCTGCGCAAATAAGTTTGCACGTCCTGAAAGGTGGCGATGGCCGGATCGGCGGCGAGGGCGTAGGCCTCAAACGCCTGATGCGCCTTGGGCTCGGTGGAGGCGGCAAGGATGGAGGCGGCTTGCGACGATTGATTGCTCGACCCGTCGCGGAGGAAAACGGCGGCCAGCTCCTCGCGGGTGGCGTCTTTGTGATCTTTCCAAAAGGCCAGGGCTGTCTCGCGGATGGCATCCGGATCAACCTGGGACGGATCGCTTTCGTGCTGCGATTCCGGGAGAGTGGCGGCGAGGAGGCGGACGGCGATTTCGCCGCGGGTGGCGGGGCGGTTGAGCGCGGCGTACAGGCCCAGTGTGCGATCCTCATCGCTGCCTCTCGACGAGTAGTAACCCGAGTACGAGCGGGCGTTGGGTAGGTGGGTGAGGAACGGATCGCCAGTCAGGGCCGCGAGCGCCGGGATGGCGGCCATTTTCAAGGCGGCAAGGCGGAGTTGCACGGAGGCACCAGGGTCGGCATCCGCCTCCGCATGGATCAGCCAGAGCGAGCCCGGGCCATAAGCCTCGCCATCGTTGCCGTAACCTTCGCTCATCTGCATCCGATAGCGCACGGCGGCGGAAAGGGCTGGGGACTTTTTGTCCTTGGGTTTTTCGTTAGGATCGACGGGCGGCTTGTCGGTGAGTTCGCGGATGATGGCGATGGCCCGGGGGTCAATGGTGACGTCCGGCAGGGTGGGTGGCGGTGCCTTGGTGCCGGTGGCTTGCTTCTCCAATTGCGGCAGCAGCATGGCCACGGCATCGCGGTTTGACCAACCGCGCGGGAAGCGCTTGCAGAGGCTGGCCAGCGCCGTGTGATAGGCCGCCCAATCCCCAGATACAAAGAACGCACGGCACGCCTGTTGATAGAAATGGCCGGCCAGCACATCCACGGCGGCATCGACGGCGGCCTCACGCGACGGATACACCTCGAAGACGGCCAGCGCGAGCCGGTTGGCCAGTGCGGTGCGGCCGGTTTGATGGAGCTGGGCGGCAAACAGCAGGATGCTGCCAAAGTTAGAATCACTGTAGCTGGAGCCGGAGCCGAACGGATCCCGGTCGTCGGCGGCAGTCCTCTTGGCGACGATTTTCTTGAACCCGGCGAGGATCGATTCAACGTCCTTGGTTAGATCCAGCTCGGCCGGGCGCTTCTTCGCGGTCTTGAGTTCGATGACATCGACGCCACCAAGGCTGATGGCGCGGGACTTGTCATCGGTGACCGGCAGCAGCCAGGCGTTGCCCTTGACGGATTTCATGACGTCCCGCTGTTCGTAGTTGGAGTTGGCGGACTCGGGAAGCATCGACCACGTGGCCTTGGCATCCAGCGCCGGCATCCCGAGAGCCACAAGTTGCTTGAATCCCTCGGAAAAATCCGGGATTGGCGACGGTTGTTGGGCCCGGCCGATGACGGCTGAGAAAAGGAGAAACGGAACGATCCATGATTTCCTCGCGCTCACACTGGGCGGTTTAAACTAACGCCCCCGCAAGCGGAAGTACTATTTGTAAATTTTTTTTGTCGGACCCTCTGAGGTTCGTCGCCTGAGCGGGAAGATGAGGCGTGACGTTTCCTCTGGCGGCGGCATCAAACGGTGCTAGCGTTGCGCCGTGGACGCGCTGATTCATCACTTGGAACAAGGACACGAGCTTTCCTCACGCGAGGTCGAGGTGGCGGCAAATTTGCTTCTCAATGCGGCGGTGGCCGATGAGAAGAAGGAGCATTTGCTAGAGGCCCTGACCAAAAAGGGTGAGACGCCGGCGGAAATTGCCGGGTTTGTGGAGGTGTTTCTCGAGCGGGCGGTGGACCCGCACATGGGCTTGCTAGATTTGGAAGGTCCCACTCTGGACCTGTGTGGGACTGGTGGCGACAAGCTCAATTTGTTCAATGTTTCGACCACCGCCATGTTTGTCGCAGCAGCGGCGGGCGCGGTGGTCGTCAAGCACGGCAACCGAGGCATCACCTCGCCCAGCGGCGGCGCGGATGTGCTCGAGGCACTGGGGATCCGCATCGATCTGCCAGCCGACGGGTTCCGCCGTTGCCTCGAAAAAGCCGGGGTCGGATTCATGTTTGCCCCGGCGTACCACCCAGCGTTCAAAGCGGTTTCGAGTGTTCGGAAAACCCTGGCGGCCCGGGGTGTGCGGACGATCTTCAACATCATCGGGCCTTTGCTCAATCCGGCCCATCCGCAATGCCAGCTCGTCGGTGTGTTTTCCCGTGAACTATGTCCGGCGTTTGCCGAGATTCTCGAAAACCTCGGCCGCGACAGTGCCTGGGTGGTTCATGGAACCACTGGCGATGGGAGATCGGTGGATGAACTCAGCTTGATGGGCTCCACCCGCATCTGCAAATCCGGCACCTATCAGGACATCGCGGACGAAGAAGTCCGCCCGCGAGATTTCGGATTGCAGCACGCCGAGGTCGCAGACCTGCAAGGTGGCGATGCCAAGGCCAATGCCGCCATCCTCGAGGCCATCCTCGCCGGACGCGATACCGGCCCCAAACGCGACATGGTCTTGCTCAACGCCGGTGCCGCCCTCGCCTGCGCCGGCTTGGCCGATGACCTCGGCGATGGCATTGAGGTGTCACGCGAATTGCTCGCCAGCGGTGCCGCCCTGGCACGCCTTCGCCTGCTGCAAAAGGCAGCGAAACATTGATTGGCTAACAATTTGAAATATATCTTACGGTCTGCACCGCAGGCACCATCGCCCCATCAAGTTTCCATGGATCTCGTCTTTCGCGTCAATTACCGCAGCGTGCCCGGCCAGTCGCTGTGGTTGAATCTGGCAGCATTTTTCACTGGCAGTGGCGTGCGCATCGAGCAGGTGCTGCCGCTGAGCTGGCTCAATGAGCGGCAATGGGAAGTGACTGTGGCTCTGCAGGGGAGCGGGCCGCTGCGCTTGTCCTATCACTATCAACTTCGCCAGGAAAACAAGGGTTTTCAGCTCGACGAGTGGCTGGTTCCTCGGCTTGTTGAATTGGATCCTGCCACCCGGGACGGGGTTGATTTGTTGGACACTTGGTGTTCGGCAGGCACTCCGGACTATGCGTTGGAAACCAAGCCCTTCGCCGTGCTACTGCCCAAACGTGGGCTGTTCCCTCCGGCCACACCCGCAGTCGCTTCGGCTAACATGGAATTCGTGTTGCGCATGGCGGCGGTGCCGGCAGGGCAGCGGCCCTGTCTGCTAGGCAGCGTGCGGGAACTCGGCGACTGGGATTGGCAGCGCCATTTGCCGCTTGAGGAAATCGCCGCCAACGTCTGGAGGGTCGCCCTGCGCCTGCCCGCAGCCGGTCATATCCAATACAAGTACGGCCTGTGCGAGGTGGCCAGCGGGCGCATGCTCTCCATTGAACAAGGACCTAACCGCCTGTTGGCGAGCCATGCCCGCGGGCCGCGCCATTGGACGCGGGTGAGCGACGAAGGCTATGCCCGCCCCCCCAAGGATATGTTCCGTGGTTGCGGGGTGGCTGTGCCGGTGTTCTCACTGCGCAGTGCTCTGGGTCTCGGCGTCGGAGAATTTGCTGATCTAACATCTCTGGCCGACTGGGCCGCCGCCGTCGGCCTGCGCATGATCCAAATCCTGCCGGTCAATGATACCACTTCAGCCGGCGATTGGACGGATTCCTATCCGTATTCGGCGATCAGCGGTTGGGCCCTGCATCCACTCTACTTGCGCATCGACGACCTCCCCTATCCGATGCCGCCGGAATTTGCCGAGCAGCTCGGTAGCGCTCGCCTTCACCTCAACGCGCTGCCAGCAGTGGACTATGAGGCGGTGATGCGGAGCAAGATAGATCTAACCCGCCAGATATATCAATACCATCAGGCCGCCCTGATGGCAGATGCGGCCATTCACAAATTCCTCAAGCATAACCGCGAGTGGTTGGTTCCATACGCGGTGTTCTGCCTGTTGCGCGAGCGCCACCACACTGCCGACTTCAGCCGCTGGGGCGAGTGGTCAACTTATGAGCGAGAACGCGTGGATGCACTGGCTAACAAATCTGCCGCTAGTTGGCCGGAGGTTTTCTATCATATTTGGCTGCAATACGAACTGGAGCGCCAGCTGAGTGCCGCAGTGAGTCACCTGCACGAGCGCGGCATCGTTCTCAAGGGGGACCTGCCTATTGGCATCGACCGCCACTCGGTAGAAGCCTGGTCATTGCCGCACTTGTTCAAGATGACGGCGCAGGCCGGGGCACCGCCGGATGCCTTTGCTACCAAGGGCCAGAACTGGGGGTTTCCGACCTATGACTGGGAGGCGATGCAACGCGAGGACTACGCCTGGTGGAGGGCGCGCTTGGCGCATCTTGGCCGATACTTCGATGCCTATCGAATCGATCACATCCTTGGGTTTTTCCGGATTTGGCAGGTTCCGCAGGACCAAGTGGAAGGCATCATGGGGTGGTTTGAGCCGGCGCTGCCGCTGACTCTGGACGAATTGCAGGCGCGGGGGATTGCGTTTGATTTTTGCCGGTATTGCCGTCCGTATCTTCGCGAGCACTCGCTGGCCGAGCGCTTCGGCAGCGATCTCGGATGGGTCAAAGACCAATATCTCGAACCCTGCGGATATGATTATTGGAAGTTGAAGGAATTTGTCTCCACCCAGCGCCAAATAGCCGTTTTTTTTCACGAGGCCTGCGCGGCCGGTGCCCCGGGGCGGGCCCGGCACCAAAGGATCCGAGACGCCCTGATGGATTGTGTGAGTGAAGTGCTGTTATTTGAGGTGCCGGGAAGCGGAGGACGGCTGTTTCATCCGCGTTGCCAGATGCGAAGCACCCGGTCCTATCAGGAATTGGACGCCGATGTGAAGTGGCGCTTCGATGAGTTGTATGAGGATTATTTTCATCGGCGGCAGGAAGAATTTTGGCAGGCTTGCGGCTACCAAAAACTGCCGGTGTTGCGCAAGGCCACCCCGATGCTCTTATGCGGCGAGGATTTGGGGATGGTGCCGGCCTGTGTGCCCGGCGTGATGGCCGAACTCGGCTTGCTGTCTCTTGAGATCCAACGCATGCCCAAAACCCTCCACGCCGAGTTTTTCCACCCGGCCGACGCTCCGTACTTGAGTGTTGTTAGCCCGTCCACCCATGACATGCCGACCCTGCGCGAATGGTGGCGCGAAGACGCCAAACTCACCGGCCACTTCGCCTGGAGCCTGTTAGGGGTGAATTTCCCTTCGCTCAACCTCTCTGGCGATACCGCCGCCAGCATCCTCGCGCTGCACCTCCACTCACCGGCCATGTGGGCGCTTATTCCTCTGCAGGATTTGCTGGCCATGGATGAATCCCTCCGTCATCCCGATCCCGCCGCCGAGCGCATCAACGTGCCTGCTAACATGCCTCATTACTGGCGTTACCGCATGTTCCTCGGCATCGAGCAACTCGCTGCAGCCGGACCTTTCAACGCCCGTCTCCTCGACATGGTCAACGCCTCCGGTCGCTGAGCTGCGGAGCTGGAATTGCGGCAGTCCACCAAGATCCCCGGGCGTGTAGAGGTAATCTTGGCATGTTTCCGCCCGTGCATCTTGGGTCGCCAGCGCATCTGCAACAGGTTGCCTAAACCCGAAGACAGGGGCCGATGCGACCCCGTGGCTATCTTGGGGTCGAGCGCTGAGTTCTGAAGCTCGTGCCGAGGGTATGGGTCCGTCGTGTTTTTTTAGATATTGCCGAAGCAGGGATGCGGCGGGGCAGGGGATCTATCAATGTTTCACGGGCACTTTGGCTCCCTTGGACTGGCCGATTTTGATCAGCAGGTTTTCGAACCAAGGGGTGTCGATGTCAAAGGGTTTTCCGCCTTTGATGCGATCGAATTCAATGGCTCGCAGCACGTTATTGCGATCCTCGTCATGACCGATGACACCGCCTTCGCGGCGCATGGCACATTCCACGGCGAGATCCACGCATCCCTTGATCAGCCGCTGATCGGCTAGATTTGCCGCTGCCGCGCGGCTGTAATAACCGCTCTTTTGGATCAACGTTTTTTCGGCACCTAGTTTGGCGGCAAATTCCTTGCCGAAGTAGGCACCCGGGTTGATGGCATCGAGTTTGATGTGGCCGAATGCATCGCGAGGCACCGTCTGGCCGGCGGCTTCCAAGGCCCGCACGATGTCATCCACACCGGCACCTTCGGAAATGAAAATATTCACGTTGTCAATCTCATCCATCAATTTGCCCAGGCGCCGGGCTTCCGCATCAAAGTCAATGGCCATCTCCGGGACGTACACCGCATGCACCGAGAAACGCTCCTTGGTCAGCCCCAGTTCCGGCAACCAATCCTGCCGATCCAACGACTCCTGGTAGTGGCGGGCAGTGGCCGCTGTGAGCCAACCACAATTGCGCCCCATCACCTCGTGGACAATGAGCATGCGCGGATTGGCGTTGTGCTCAGCCACAACATTGGCAAAATTGTTAGATCCATGTTCGGCGGCCGTCCAGGCACCGAGGCTCTGGCGGATCGGATAGACGTCGTTATCGATAGTTTTCGGCAAACCTATGACAGTTAGATTGTACTTATTGGTTTCCAGGAACTTGGCCAACTCCGCGGCGGTTGTATTGGTATCGTCACCGCCGATGGTGTGGAGCACATCGACCCCATCCTTAACCAATTGCTCGGTGGCGACCTTCTGCGGGTCCTGGCCCTCCTTGACGATGCCGCGCTTGATGCAATCCTTGACGTTGGTGAGCTTGACGCGGCTGTTTCCAATCGGGCTGCCGCCGTAGCGGTGGAGGATGCCGGCGTTGTCGCGGATGGCTTGGGTAACCGGGATGCTGTCGCCCAGCAGCAGGCCTTTGTAGCCGCCGCGGTAACAAATGATCTCGATGCTCGGGTCTATCTCGGTGTAACGCTCGATGAGTGCGCCAATGGCGCTGGACAAACAGGGGGCGAGTCCCCCGGCGGTTAGGATGGCGACTTTTTTCGGTTTGATCATGATCGGCTGGGGTGGGGGACTTGGG
>CAIQXC010000472.1 GCA_903875675.1 Akkermansiaceae bacterium | reverse complement strand
GGTAAGCGGGGCAGGAGCAGCGCCAGCATGTGATTGCGGGTGAAGCTGCCGCTTTTCACCATGTCGTTGAGATCGGAACCGGGGGAATTGGGCCAGAATGCATGGAGGCGTTGGCGCTTGCGCAAACGATCCCCGAGCATGGCGAGCAGGCCCTTTTCCTCGAACCATTTCTCGCCAGCGGCATCGGCATCGGCGATGGCGAAGATGTAGGCTTCCGGGTTGATCGGGTGGGCCAACAACTTCTGGACGGAGGCGGCTCCGCGCAACCCGGCCACCGCGATGGTCGGCGGAAAGACAACATGCCAGCCCATCATCGAAATGAGTGCCAGTGCGTCCCATTGGCCCTCAACGACGAAGATGTGGCGAGCCGTGGCCAAATCCCCCACCACCCATGGCCACGCGCCGCAGCCCGGCGGATCGTAACGCCAGGAGGCCTTTTTTTCACTCGCCTCGTTGCCCTTGGAACCGGGGGCCAGGCGCACATGCACCGACACCGGCAACATCCCCGAATCGGACGTGGGCATTTCCACCAAGAACGCTTCGCGGGTCACACCCCAGTACGGATAGGAGCCTATCAAGCCGCGGGCAGCGGCGAAGGCGACGGCCCCCGGCTCGATGCCGCGCCAGGCGGCGATGCGCTCGATCTCCGCCCCATCGGCCAGCAGCGATTGGCAAGCCGCCTGCCACTTTTCCAGCGCCGGGCCGATGAGCGGCGCGACCACCGTGGGCGGCGCCGCTGACTTGGAGGCACGGGTGACGGGCTGCGAAGTATCGCAAGTGGGGCCGACCCCGGCGATGTGTGCCAACTCCACCAGCGTGTCTTGGAACGACAGGTCGCGGGTCTTCTGGTAATAGTCGATGGCGTCGCCCTTAGCGCCGCAGCCGTAGCAGTGGAACTTCCCGCGCTCGTTGTGGATGTGGCAGGACGGCGAGCCGTCTTCATGGAACGGGCAGCGAACGAACCAGCCACCGCCGAATTTCTTCGGCGTGTGCCCGTCGCGCTCGAAGAGCTGCGTGAGATCCGGCAGGCGCGTGAGGATTTCCTCGATGTCGTAGGAGGGCGGTTTTGTGGAGGGCTGCGTCATGGCGACCCTGGCGTTAGGGTTTCGGCAACCTCCTGGGCGTCGCCCGTTGCCCGTTGCTTGCCGCTGACCGGACATACGGCGCACATGAACTCGACGATATCGCAAAGCCGCTGGTCCACTCGTCGCAGACTGCCCTCTGCCACCGCCAGCCACTGGCAGGCCCACTTGAAGCGGTAGTCCTCGCTCGGGTCGTAGAGGACACCGGCTGCCGACTGCAAGCGCACTTCCTCCAGCGTCGCGCTGAACAGGGCCTCGCGGTAGCCCATCACCTGTGGCGGGGTCGGCAAGCGCAGGTGCCGCCAACCGGCCACCAGGCACGCAACCGGGTTGCGGCGAGGCGTAAATCCGTTCAATGCCGAGCCGATGGGGTGGTGGTTTTTAGCCACAATCCGCCCCCTTCGCTACGCGGTTTGCTACGCTGTGTTGTAACTCGTTGGAATTACTAGTGCTTACGGATGGCTCAACAAGGCGGCGGATATTCTAGCGAGGCTGCGCATCAGACCATGCGAAATGCGAAGAGGACTTCGGCGTGAGCTCAGT
>CAIQXC010000471.1 GCA_903875675.1 Akkermansiaceae bacterium | reverse complement strand
CAACCCGAAGCATCCGCTTTTCAGTTAGGAAAATATCTTTTCGACCGGAACTGCGACTTCGATTTCCTTGACTTCGAATCACTCGAACGGGCGACGTCCGCCGATGGCGGCTTGCATGTGGCGGGCGGCACCTACCGGGTGTTGATCCTTCCCGCGATGGCGACCGTGAGGTTCTCCACCCTGGAGAAAACCCGCGATTTCGTTCTGGCAGGCGGGGTGGTGATTGCATACGGCTGCCTGCCGCGCGCCAGTGATCGGGCTGGCCGCTGCGATCCGCTTCTGACGTCCCTGATCGTTGAGGTTTTCGGCGATTCGGTGGACGACGCATCCCTGGAGAAATCCCACCCCGGTGGCGGGCGGGCGTTTTTCTTCCCCAAGGACTGGGCAAAAGTTCTGGATATCATCCGCCGATCGATCGACTGCGATGTGATGTCTTCAGTTCCTCTGCAGGTGCTGCATCGCCAGCTTGCGGACGAGGAAACCGAGGTGTTCTATCTGTTCAATCGGTCACTCCATCCGGTGGTTGCCGAGGTGACATTCCGCGACGACGGCCGCGCAGAACTGTGGAACGCTTGGACCGGCGAAATCCAACCCGCCGCTACCGACAGCCCGCTTGCCTTCGGTGCAGGCGAGGCGAAATTGTTAGTCCTGCGGCGTCAGGACGGCCCGGCCCTGCATCCGAACTCACCGTCCCGTCATGAAACCAGTGTGCTGGCCACCTTGGACGGGCCGTGGGAATTCCAGGTGATGCCCACGCTGGACAATCGGTTCGGGGACTTCAGTCATCCGGCCACACCGGAAATGTTAGGCCCGCAGGCACGGCGGTTCCGCTATGTGGATGCGTTTGATGCCGCCGCCGATTGGCACGCCCCGGGTTTCGACGATTCCGGTTGGCTGGAGACCACCTATTCGTTTGGGCCGCGCCTGGAATCCATCGGCCCGATTCCGCCCGGCGGCTATTTGACCGCGATCGAGGATTGGCTGGTGCGAGGGGGCCCGGAACCGGCGGACCATCCCGCCTGGCGACCGTATCCGGTTTCCCTCCGCTTGGGCATCGAGCGCGATCCGTTTCTAACGGATTGGCTGGGGGGCCCGCACGGGCTCAAGGGTCGCGTGCCGGAGGAATTCCTCGATTTCCATGGTGAGGTGCCCGGATCTGTCTGGTATGTGCGCACGGCAATCGATGCGAAAAAGGAGCGGGTGGTGCCGATGCGGATGGGCGGGCGCTCTGCCTATCAGGCATGGCTCAATGGCAACGAAATATTCTATCAACAAGACGCGCTTCCGCCCGGTCGATACGAACCATGGAGCATCCCTCACTATGCATGTGAACCCCGCGAGCACGACGTCGCGCTCCATCCCGGGGAGAATCGCCTCGTCATCAAGCTGGTCCAATCAACCGGCCAGCGCAGCCGCGCATTCTTCCGCTTCACCGCGGAACAGGCACCTTCGCCACTGATGCTCTGCGGCTTCCACGATCCGTCGCTGCCTCGCCCTGCCTTGCCCGAGCCATCGGGCCGCAGCGGCATCCGTTTTCGCTTCACCGGTCCGCCCGGGATGCACACGGTCCGCTTGCTTACCCGTGGTCCGGCATGCCTGTGGATCGACGGTGCCACCCAGTCGATCAACTTGGTGGAAATCACAGCTGACGGAAATTTCCGCTACATTGCCCATCTAGCAAAAGAGGCCGTGACCTCGTGTGTGCTGGCCCTCATGGTCGCTGCCCCGGCGGACTCGCGTGCCGGTGATGCCCTGCCCGAGCCGGTATACTTCGACTGCGGTTGCGGCACCATTCCGCTCGGCGATTGGTGCCGGTATGGTCTCGCCACGTACTCTGGTGCCGCCACCTATTCGCACGCCTTTGAAATTTCAGATTGCAAATCCCAGCTCGTCCTCGACCTCGGCCAGCTCAGTGCCACTGCGGAAGTCAGGGTGAATGGCCACGTCGTCGCCACCCTGATCGCTCCGCCATGGACGTGTGAAATCACGCCCTTCCTCAAACCCGGGAAGAACCAACTTTTGATTACCATCGCCAACACGCTAGCCAACCACTACAGCGTTGGCATCCCCACGCCTTATGCTTTCGATAGCCAAACCCGCTCAGGCCTGTTCGGCCCCGTTGTTTTAATCCACACCTGATCCCATGCGCACCCTGACATCCGCCCTGGCCGGCCTTGCCCTCGCCACATCCGCCCTCCATGCCCAAACCAACGGCATGGCGGAGTATCAAAGATCCAAATACGGGTTCTTCGTCCACTTCGTCTGGGGCGGCGGACC
Organism: Akkermansiaceae bacterium; assembly: GCA_903875675.1. Lineage (GTDB taxonomy): Bacteria > Verrucomicrobiota > Verrucomicrobiia > Verrucomicrobiales > Akkermansiaceae > Luteolibacter. The sequence continues at coordinate 1,980 of CAIQXC010000471.1, read as the reverse complement.
CGGCACCCAGTTCACCAAGGACCGCGAAGGCAAGCAACCCGCCTCTTTCGATGAATTCGCCGCCACCTTTGATGCCACGGGCTTCGCTAACGATCTCGACAGATGGGGCGTGGAATATGTCATTCTCACCGCCTGGCACTATAACATCAACCCGCTGTTTCCCAGTGAGACCATGAAGAAATGGGGCATGGCCAAACACGCCTGCAAGCGTGATTTGTTAGGTGACGTCATCACCGCCTGCAAGGCCAAGGGCATCAAGGTCATGTTCTACACCCACCCGCGGGACGGTCACGACCTGCAGCCCGAGGACCAGCTCAAGACCGGCTGGGGTGGACCCAACGGCACCGATCCGAAGTGGGAAAACTTTGACCGCAAGAAGTGGAATGATTTCACCAACGAACTCTACCATGAACTTGTCGCCCGCTATGGCAAGGATCTCATCGGCATCTATTCCGATGAAGGCAGCGGCGCGGCGGACAGCTACAAAGTCGTCGATTACCCGCGCCTCCGCCGCACCGTCAAGGAACTCCAACCCGACCTGACCATGGTCCAGAATTGGTATGGCACCAGTTACTCGCTGGACACGGGATGCAAGGAATACCACCACTGGGGCGAGTTCGCCAGCAGCGACGCCAACGCCTGGCCAGCCTATCGGATGTCGGTGGCCACCTGTTTCGCCACCACCTGGTGGTCCGCCGTGCCGGCCGGGAAAAACACCGTGGTTTTCAAACCGGATGACATGTTCCGCTACACCGTCCTCCAGGCCGGTGCCAACCACGAAGGCGGCGGCACCCAGTGGGCCGCTGGCAACTATGCCGGCGGTGGCTGGGAAACCGGTGTCGATGAAACGATGACCCAACTCGGCAGTTATATCAAACCGGTCGCCGCATCTATCAAAAACGTGTTTGCCAGCACCTCGTGGCCCACCGCGCCGGGGACCAAGCTGCCCGACCTGAAATGGGGAGTGGCCACCCGCGCGACCGACGACTCGATCGAATACCTGCATATCCTAAAAGCTCCGGCCAACGGCGAGAAATCTCTCAACTTGCCGCCCCCGGCAGACGGCAAGCGCTTCGACAAGGCGGTCTTGTTAGTCGGCAAGAAGGCCGTCACCATCCAACAGGATAAGGACGGTGTGCACATTCAGCTTCCCGCCGGAGAGAACTGGGACAAGCTCGATACCGTCATTGCGCTGAAAACCTCTGCGGATTCGCCGCCGGTGAACCTGGCCTTGTGGAAGCCCTTCCGCGCGTCGTCCTTTCCCGATCCCACGGCCGCCGGTGGCTCGGCTTTTGCCTTCCACGCGGTTGATGACAATCCTGCCACCGCATGGTCATCCCGTCCTGACGGCCTGACTCCCGGCAACGAACCTGTGCCCGCGGACACCATGCCGTGGTGCCAAGTCGATCTCGGCAAGCTCGCGAAGCTGACGCGCATCGAGATCCTCGGGTCATTGGGAGCGGACGTTGCGGTTTCCGTCTCGTCCGATCCGAGTTTCGCCAAGCCAAAAATCCTGGGAACCTCGCAGGCCACCGGGCCAGCCACCCTGGAGATCAGGAAAGCCACCTACGGCAAGGGTGACAAGATGGCCGACGTCACTGCCAAGGTGCGCCAGGCAGTGGTTTCCGGCGGCCTCGCCGTGAAGGCCGAGAACGCCCTCAGTGGCGGCGATCCCGCACCCGAAACCCCGAAGGAACTGCGGGTCGAGTTCACCCTCAACGGCAAGGATGGCAGCATGACAGTCCCCGAAAACGATATGCTATCCATCGGCAATGCCGGACCATGGATCATTGATATATCTAACGGTACAACCGCGCGTTTCGTCCGTCTCGCCCGCACCAAGCCGGGCCCGCCGCTCCGGGTGAACGAGTTCCGCGTTTTCGGAAAATTCGAGTGAGTAATCCCGGAAATGATTGCATCCATCCAATCCCATGACCCAATCCCCCAAGACCTGCACGATCGGCAGCATGCTCACCTACT
>CAIQXC010000470.1 GCA_903875675.1 Akkermansiaceae bacterium | reverse complement strand
ACCGTCTCGGCCTGCGGATTGACCGGCATTGGCAGAGCCTCATCCTTGCGGGTGAAAGTGATCACGCCGGCATCGACTTTTGGCGGCGAGATCTGGCAACCGGTGGCGGCGACTAGTTTGCCAGTGGCGGTCAACTCGGCACTGGAGACGGCAGCCGGAGCACCGAGCGACTTGAGGATCGCCCAGCCCATGATGGTGTGACCGACCGGGCCTGGATGGACAGCGTCGCCGCCGCCGATGAGGACGGCGGGATCGGCTTGGCGGGCCTTGAGCATCACCGCCATGTAAGGATCGAACTGATCGGCGAAGAGGACCTTTTCCTTGCCGGCGATCTCGCGCAGGCCATCTGACATTTTGCGCAGCGACTCGTTGCGCACATCCTTGTCAGGATCCGGGCGCTTGTCTTCGATAGGCTGCGGCGTCACTAACGCAACCCGCGCGCCGTTGGTCTTGAGCAGGGCCACCAACTGCGTCTGCTTATCGATATAGTTCTTGTAAATGCCTTCATCGTAGGCGCGGTAGCCGTGGTCGTTCATACCGAAGTCGATGGTGACGAAGGTGGGCTTGAGCGGGAGCATATCCCGTCCGGCGCGGCCCAATCCGCCCTGAGCGGTGTCGCCGCCCCAACCGATGTTGCGGAAGGTAAGTTTCCACTGTGGGAAGCGTGCGAGGGTGTAGGCTTCGATGACGGTGGTATAGAGGCGCTGTTCGGTGATGCTATCGCCGAGCAACACGACCCGATCGCCATCGTGAATGGGGAAATCGGCAGCCGCACAGGGGCGGTCGAAGGATGTTAGAGCGACGGCAAAAAGTGCCAGGGTTGTTTTGTTATACTTCATTTTTTCAGGGGTTCAATTTACTTGGATAGATTGTGATATCTGTTGGAGAATGACGGGTGCGGAGGGATGGTTCAAGGCAGGGGCTTGATGCGGATGTTGCGATAGGAAACTTGGGCACCGTGGTCCTGGAGGCCGATGTGACCTTCGCGTTTCCAATCCTTGAGGGCTTGCTTGAATTTGTTGCCGCTGCCGTCCGGGTTCTTGCCGGCCTCAGTCCAGCGGTCGAGGTCCATGGTGGTGATGGTTTCGCCATTGAGTTCCACCGTAATCTTGGGACCTTGGACGGTGATGATATAATGATTCCACTCGCCGGGCTTAGCGGTATTTTTGCTAGGGGCGACGAGGTCGTAGATAGCGCCGACGCTGTGGCGGTCTGGGTCGCCGGGGTTTTCGACTTGGATTTCGATACCCGTCTGGACGTTGTTCTTGGGATCATCGGTGCGAATGAAAACACCACTGTTGCCGGTGGTCTTGTATTCGAGATCAAGGACGAAATTACCAAAGCGCGCCTTGGTCCAAATGTCACCGCCGCCTAGGCGGTTGAGAGTGCCGTTTTCCACGGTCCACTTGGATGCCCCGCCGCCGGCGTCTGTCCAACCGCTGAGGTCCTTGCCGTTGAAGAGGGCTGTCCACTCGCCAACTGGGGCGGCAGCAGGTGCCTGGCCGTGGAGGCTGGAGGTAGCGGCGAGGAGGGCGAAAAGAACGAGGTTTTTCATAGGTTGGTGGGTCCTTGGGAGTGGCTTGGATGGCGGAATACGGCTGCGATGTCAACGATTCTTGCAGCCATTTTTGGCAATTCTTTTCCCATTCTCAGATATCTGAGTGCTGGTGGCTGGAAAATGCGCTGATAGGGTTTGAAGTGCGACCCTCTCGATGCTGTGATGTTTGCCGGGCTGCGGGCTCAGAACTCAGCGTTCTACCTCGCTTTCGACAACGGATCGAGCAAGTCGAATTCACTAAGTGTCGGCTGTGGGCGGCCCAGCAACATCTCAAACAAATGTTACCATGCGAGCAGCAACCGCCGGGT
>CAIQXC010000469.1 GCA_903875675.1 Akkermansiaceae bacterium | reverse complement strand
TGCAAGCCAAGTTACTCTCCAACTCTATCCGCCCACCCGGCGGTTGCTGCTCGCATGGTAACATTTGAGCTTGCTCGACCCCGTGGTGCTTTTGAGGTCGAACACTGAGTTCTGAGCTTGGCAATGACATCATCGTCCACACCCCGTATTCCAATCCAGCGCAGGGCGAGGATGACCTGGGCACTTTTCGCTCAGATATGTGTGTGGTGATATCGGTAGTGATCCTCAGTCCTCAGTCCTCAGTCCTCAGTCCTCAGTCAAGGTTAGATCGGTGGCGGGCTTCCGGTAGTTTTTCCGTGCGACGTAGGACTTGGTCTCATCCACCATTTGCTGGGTGATGGTGAAATGGTATTTGCCGTAATCATCCACCGCAATTTGACCCACCCAGAAGAACCCCCACTTGTCAAAAAAGTCAGTCAGATCCAATTTCGCAACATCGCAGCAAATTTTCACGAACTCCAACTGGTTTTTGATCGATTCATCGCCGGTGCCCGCATCGGGGCGTTTGCGCATTTCCTCCATCACGTCGGCATAGAAATCCGGCCTGCCGTTTTGGGAGAAATAGAGATGGAGTTGCCAAAAGGGGACGAGGCGGTCGAACACATCGGGGACGGCGAGAAACGACTTCCTGGGATTCGCCTCGATAATATTTCTGCGTGCCGAGGCATAGTTCTTCTGTGCCTTGAGGCGGCTCTCATTGCCCATCTTGCCGCCGGTGTAGAGTGAGAAGATATTATTGCTGACCTCGGTCATACCGCCCCAAGTGATTTGGCGCATTTGCAGCGCGTGCCCCACCTCATGGCAAAACCCCCAGCACGGGTCGCCGACGGTCACCACGCCCGGATCGGCCACCATGCGCATGGTATCCTTGTTGCCGAGATAAGCGACCCCATCGCCATCGCGGAACATGTAGTAGTTGAAGTTGACACGTGCCAGTATTCGGTTTTCAGGCACCTTCTTGTACTTCACCAGACCCATCAATGAAAAGTGGTGATGGAGCATCGTGTCGTATTTGTTGATCAGTTCCACGCCCTTGCTGCGGGTGTACACGTTGAACCACTCCACTGGATAGGCCACCTGGATGTGTTTGCCTCGGGCATCCATGATCGGCCCGACGGCGTGATCCAGCAGGCGGTTCCAATCGTCGTTGGTATGCTTCGTGGCGTCGAAAAATCCATTCACCTTACCGGTCGGAAAGTGGATGGTCACCTTGGGTGCCTGTTCAGCATGGTCGTCGAAATAACTCACATATGCGTTGGTGGCCTTCTTCACTTGGATCACGTTCACGCCCTGACTGAGGGGAATCTCCTGTTTGTGCAAGCCCCAGCCATTGGGATCCTTGGTGGAATCCATGCCTGCGGGTGGCTGGCGCATCCAGTCCGGAAGGAGCAGGGAGAGTTTCTTGTCTGCGGTGTTGCCCACCAGCACCACGTTGTCGCCGGGCTCCAGATAGATGCCCGTGATATTTTCATAGCGGCTGAAGCCATCGCCCATCTTCAAGGTCCTGCCCAGCTCGCGGGGCGATGGATAAGCTTGGTAGCTGGCAGCGCGGTAGGTTTTGTCATACGTGGCGTCCAGCAAGCCGGTAGCCACGGTCTTGAGCAGATCGCTCTTGAAGCCCGCCAGATCCTGCATTTTTACCTCCGTCTTCAACTCACTGCAACTGCCATCGGTGAAGAACTTCATATCGGCCTTCAGGGCCTCTGCATCGTTGGAAGCACCGCGTGCAAGCAGCGAGCATAAAAGCAATAAAATTGATAGAAGCCATCCTTGCGTGGCATGATAAGATTTTTTCATAGGGATTCTCATGATAGAGTTTTAGGTTGCAGCGGCTGAAGCACCTCGAAAATTTGGAATGGTGCCCGCCGAATGACATTGGGATTCTCTTTGCCGTCCCACTTTTCGGTGCGGCTGCTCAGGCCGGAGTTGACCTCCACCGGGACGTCGAGCAAGCGATAGAAGCGCAGTGCTGAAGCCGGCCATGCGTCCGCACCACTGGCCTCGACCTCCAGCGCAGCCTCCGGGGGCACGTTCTGAAGGAGGAGATGGACGCCGGCGATCGAGCCTCGAGCGGCGTCAAGACAGGCCGGTTCGGGCATGGCGACCTGCCGGACCGTCGAATCCGGATAGAGCGGTTCGAGTTCATCGACGAAGGCGACCTCGATACCTGCGGCACCGGCGACGAGTGACCCGAACAGCAGGGCGGCGAATGGCAGATATTTTCTCAATTGGCTAACTCGGCTTGTTGATAGCTCAGAAACGCTACACCATCGGCCGGAATTTCAAACTTCTGTTGATTTTCAGCAGGCAGCCCTTTTCCGCGCCAGATGTCCTTCAGGACAAATTTCCCGTCGGGGATCAAACCCATGTCCTTCAAGCCAATCACGACGGTGGCCGGTTTGTCGTCCCGGTTGAAGATACCGATCCATCCGCTGTTAGGGTTACCATTGCCGGGGGTTTTCCACACGTCGATTTTCCCATCGCGGTGTGCCAGTTGGCCGATCACGCCGTTCTGGTCGCAGCGCAAGATATCAGGATGGGTGAAAAGGCTCATGGAGAAATCATCCATGGTGTAAAGGACACCGCCGAGCATCAGAGGAGACGCCGCCATGGCCCGCTGCACCATGAACGTGCGCTTCTGGTCCTGCGTGAACTGGCAATCGCGGCCGCCATTGTCGGTGACCGTCAGGCGGCCGAAACAAATCATATCCATGTCCAGCCAGCTCCCCACCTTTGGACCGTCGTAGGCCTGCAGGTTTTCCCAGCGGCGGAATGCGCCATCGAGGCTGCCGCGATTGTCCCAGATGTCGCTGGTGACGCGCACCATGTTGGCCTGCATGTAAGCGGCGCTATGCTCGATCTTGATATCATCGCCCGGGGAAAGACTGAGCACAATCTTTCGCCCGCACTTCGCAATGGCCTTGACCACAGCACCCACTTCTATCGGATTCGGCACGATATCATCGAACTTGATGAAGTCCACGCCCATCTCGGCATACTTCTTGACGAGTCCGTCGTAGTATTCCTGAGCACCCGGCTTGGTCATGTCCACGCCGTAGTTCCACCAAGGGGTGGCGGCCCACGGGCAGGTTGACTTCTTGTTAGCGATATCCTGCATGTGATAGGAGGTGCCCTCCACCGGGAGGTTTTCCTCCACCGCCCTGCGGTTGATCCCGCGCAGCAGCCAAATGCCGAACTTGATGCCTTTCGCGTGGGCATGGTCGATTGTGTACTTCAGTCCGTGTGGGAAGAAATGCTCGTGGGAATCGGGACGGCCGTAGGCGTCGAGCTTGATTGTGACGCCCTCGCCCTGGCCGGACAGGAACCAACCGTTGTCAACGGTGACGGTATTGTAGCCATAGGGCAGGAGTTTTTCGCTGAGGAAATCGATGTTCTTGAGGAGTTCGGCTTCTGTTACGGCGATGCTGTAGCCGGTATAACTGTTCCAGCCCATGGGTGGCACGAGTTTACCCGCGGCATTGCGAAGCGGCGCTGCGGGACCGCCTGATGGCCCATCGGGGTTTTGAGCGAATGCTCCCATGGCGAGGGCCAGCGCGGCTATGCCCGTCAGGCTCGACAGGGGAATGGGCAAGGTCTTGTTCATTTGGCTGCTTGATCACTTGTTAGCGGAAGTATCCCCTGCCCCGGAGCTACGATCACCTCGGATGTATTCATTTTCACGATGCTGATGTTCTTGCCCAGCACATCGTCGGCGATGTTGTTGCCGCTGACGGCCACAGTCTTGCAGCCCTCGAAGGTGAGCATTGCCTTGCGGCCCTGCCATGGCTTGAACTGGGTATTGTGCTGGATGGTGTTGTCCTTGAAGGTCAAACCATCCACGCTTCTGGCGAACAACACCGGGTAATCGAACGCATCGAAGCGGTTATCCTCGATTCGAATGTTGCGGTGGAAGGGTTTCTCGGGATCCAATTGGGGAATGATCGGGCAGATGCTGATGATGCCTTCGCCGTATTCATACCAACTCGTCAAACAACTCGGATGAAACCGGTTGCCGCTGATTAACACGTCACTCACGGCACCGGATTCATACCAACCGTTAGCATCGCCGGCAATCAGGATCGCTGCCCCACTGGAGACAAAATCATTATTCTCTATCACCACTTTGCCGGGAGTTGAAACCAACAAGCTCCTCGCCCGGCAAGTGCCGAACAGGGTATTGCGTGCGGTGAAGTCTGGAGCCCAGGTCAAGTTCTCCAAGGCATCGCCCACCGCCAGACCGTCAGGCACGGACGCGGCAAACTCCACCTCGAAGCGGTCTCGGTCGAGCTGCGCGTAAGATTTTATCAGCCCATGTCCGAGGGTGGCCATCGTGGCATGATTGATAAATCCCACCTTCTCACCGGGACGGCCCCAGGTCATGCCTGTGCTCATGGATTCCATGAATTTTGCCACCAAGTGGGTGGCGTCTTTCCGTTCGACAATTTTCACGCTGGTACCGTGAATATTGATCGGATCGTCCATCAGGCCTTCAAACTTGCAAGCGTCAACGACAACATGACCCCGGCAGTTGGACACGTGAAATCCGTCGGCATGGCCGCATTGATAGCGGCCTTTGGCACCATTGGGCATGACGTGGGTATTGCGCAGCGTGATATTCTCGCTGAATTGCGCCAATATCCCCAAACCGGCGGCTGAATACAGGTTGACGCTCTCGAGCAGCGTGTCCTTGCAGTTGAGGATGAACACGCCGGCATGATCCCGCTCGCTGTGGCGCATGATGAGAATGTTGCCCGGTTTGGGCTTGCGCTCGAAGGGACAACTCAACTTCACCAGGCCGTCGCCCATATCCTGCGCCGTGTATTTCTCCCAGTTGCCGCCCAGCGGGGTGTCGCCGCTTTGTTGGGGAATGATCCGAGTCTCAGCGTCAAACTCCATGCAACCCCACCACTCGCTTTTCCAGCCTTCACCACGAAAGATGATCTTCCCATTTTCGATGTCATAGGGCGACTCGACCCGGTTGATCTTGATGGAAATAGAGTCCGGCTCAACCTGCACAATCCTGGCCTGGGCCACAAACGGAATGTCCCAATCGATATCGAGGTTGCGAAACGTCACGCCCACACAATCCTCCAACGTGAGCGGCTGCATGCGGCCATGGCAAACCAGCTCACTGCCATTGCCTTCAATAGTTAGGTTTCTTAGACCCTTCAACACCACCGGACAGGTTTTCGGATTATTATCCACCGAATTGGATTCGAAATACTCGATTTTATCGCTTTTTTCCGGCCAGAAATCATAGCGCCCCTTGGGAAAAACCAGCGTGCCAGCAGCCTCCTTTCGGCAGGCATCGATGGCCGCCCGAACACCTATCACCGCATCAATCCTGCTATCCGGCTTGACGCCAAAATCCGTCACGCGGATCACTTTGCCTGCCTCGGTCTTGTCCGTACGAGTCGTTTTCACAGCGAGCGGCTCTGGCTCGTCAGCTGCCGCTACATGAGTGAAAAATCCGGACAATGCAAAAAGTGAGATGAAAATGCCTTTCATGAAATGGTTTGCTCTCAGTTGATGCCGAGGCGCTTCTGCATTTCTTCCAGTGGCACACCCTTGGTCTCTGGCACCATGGTTTTCACCCAGAGCAGTTGCAGCACCATCATCGCGCAAAAGAACAGGAACACGTAACCGGGCGGTAAAACCGTCACCATCTTTGGAAAAAAGGTCGTTAGAAGCGCAGCAAATATCCAATGTGTGAAACTGCCCAGCGCTTGCCCTTCGGCACGTTGGCGGTTAGGAAAAATCTCCGAGATGAACACCCAGATCACCGCCCCCTGCCCGACCGCATGGGCAGCGATGAAGGCGAAGATGCACGCGGGAACAATGGCAAAATGTTGTGTGAAAAACGCCCAAGCTGTTAGGCCGAGCGAGGCTATATAACCATACGATCCGATATAGAGCAATGTGCGGCGTCCCAGGCGGTCGATGAGGTAAAGACCGACAAAGGTGAAGATGAGGTTGGTTACGCCGATGCCGACGGATTGCAGCAGCGCGGCCTTCGCGCCGAGGCCGGTCATCTCGAAGATGCGCGGGGCGAAATAGAGGACCGCATTGATGCCGGAGAGTTGATTGAAGAAAGCGACGAACAAGGCCAACAGGATCGGAATGCGCAGCTTGGCCGTCCAGAAACCTGCGGATCCGACGCTCCCCGATGACGCCGCAAGAATCTCGTCGGCGTGGGCTGCGACCTGAACCGGGCTGGCGTCCGGTTCGATCAGCTTGAGTACCTTGAGGCCGGCTTCGCGGTCGCCCTTGCGACCGATGAGCCAGCGCGGGCTTTCAGGAATGCCGAAGCACATGACGGTGTAGAGAACCGAGGGAAAGGCCGCCACGCCTAACATCCATCGCCATGAGTTGTCACCGATACCAGCCAGCAGCGCGTTGGAGGCGAACGCAACGAGGATGCCGAAGACGATGTTGAACTGGAACATGCCCGCCAGCCGTCCGCGATAGGCCGGGGGTGAAATTTCCGAGATATAGAGTGGCGCGGCCACCGTCGAAATGCCGATGCCAATGCCTCCGATAAAACGTGCCGCAATGAACATGCCGACGCCATTGGCAAAACCACAGCCCACCGCCGATATCACATAGAGCACGCCGACCCACAGCAGCGTGGCCCTGCGGCCCAAGCGGTCGGAGGGCCAACCACCTAACAGAGAGCCGAGCACGGTACCGTAGAGTGCGGAGGCCATGGCGATGCCGTGGATGCCCGGGCTCAGATTCCACAGTGCCTGGATCGTCTGCTCTGCGCCGGAAATAACGACGGTGTCGAAGCCAAACAAGAAACCCGCCAAAGCGGCAACTACGGACCAATAGAGCAAGCGTGTGTTAGGCATGGTTGTGGGTGTTGGAAAGGGTCTCAGTTTGGTCTGGATGTCAGGGGATAATTTCTCTGGGCGTGCCGTTCGAGGGCAGACATTTGTGTCAGCACCCATATACTGAGTCAACCATAAACAAAGCGCTAATCGCCATTATTTCACAGATATCCACGGTCATTCATCACTTCCGGTCAGCCCAAAAACTCCGGGCGGATTTTGCACCACCCGGAGTTTCGTTGCAGGAAGTCGTGGCACTCAGTTGGGTATCACCACAAGGCGGACGAAGATCTTGCCAGCGTTGGGGTTCAGTTGATAGACCACATTGCCTTGCGCGTTTCGGGTTGGCTGCGGATTGACAGGCACCCATTGGTTGAGATCCGTCGAGGTTTGAACCTCATAGGTGCCAACGAAACTATCGTTCATCGGCCAGGTGAGCGTGTTGTCCGGGGCCAGGCCGGGATTGGTGGCGCGACCGATTGCGTTCATGAAGTAGGCAACGCCGTTTTGCACACCGTCACCATTGGAATCCTCGTTCGGCTGGCCAGTCACACTGTTGATAGAGCACCAGTCACCGAATGAGATGCCGGTGCCGACGAATGACCAGGTGAGCTTGAGTCCGTTC
>CAIQXC010000468.1 GCA_903875675.1 Akkermansiaceae bacterium | reverse complement strand
TAACAACCCTCTAAGAAACTCGGGCTAGAGCTTCATCTTGAATCCGGCCAGAAATGCATCGAAATGTTCGAACTTTGGCGCGGTTTTCCCATTGACCCATGAAAGCGAAATCGTCGGCATCTTGTCAGAGGTGGAGAGCGCTAAATCCACCGACAGGTTCACCTCTGGAGAGAACTTGGACTCGTCGATGTCATAGATGCCCGCCAGGTCAATGTTGAAATCGACCTGCCTAATTTGATCAAGCAAGGGAATGCCTTTGTTCTCCACGTTTCGTGCTAGCGGCAACGACCAGTAGAAACTTCCATCAAGGCGATTGTGCCCAGTCTCTTTCGATGTGGGGTCAATCTCCTGTAAATTCGTCACGTAATCGTAGCCCAAGGTTATGATCGGAGGAAGGCACGTTTCATGGTAGCCCTGTGTTCCCCGCTTCCCGTCATAGAAGCGGAAGAACTTGTGAATGTTGTCGAATGACTCGTTATGGAGATAGAACCTGGCATTCACTCCGAACGTTTCGTCGATCTTGTCAAACTCTTGGTCGGCCTGAAGTTTGCTGGCGAGTCCGACCTCGACGATTCCCCAGGAGCTCAACATGGGCTCCTGCCGATAGATGGTGTCCACCCAGTATCCACCCAACTCAGCCTCAAACTTGTCGAAATATTGACCCTTTTTTGCTGATTGGAAACTGCCTTCGGAGATGACGCCGAAGTTCAAATCAAATTGCTGCGTCGTTGATATGAGTTTCCGGTTAGGTTCATCATCATCCATCAAAACGACTTTGGCAGTGTTGTAATAATATTTGAATGTCCATGCTCCGAAATCATTGCCTTGTTTGAGAGACAATTCATTGTCGGGGAACGGGTGGGCATACTTGTTGTGAAGATCGGGGGCACCCAGCACCTTCAATGGACCGTTCGTATTTGTGACGATTTTATTGCCAGGCACGTCTAAGCTTAGTGCGCCCGGACTCCAGCTCACTTGACAGGTAGTCTGTGCCTCTGGTCGTTTAGCAAGTTCCAAGCTGAAACGCTGGGCGCGGTCCGTAGGTGCATCCCGATTATGGATGATAACCCTGGATACCTTGGCTTCAATGAATTTCCCGTCCTTTGAGAATATCACCTTAAAAACCCCGGGATCATGAAGTCCTGGCGATGCACCAATAATGAAGGGAAAGGATTTGTCTATGTCATCCTTTTCCGTCATTAGTTCTATCGTGATGACATCGAGAGCGTTAACTTCACTGGAATAGCCCGCCTGCAAATTCAGTTTTTCTTTTGCAACAGCAATGGATGAAAACAAGCAGATAATAACAGCGAAGGCTGATAAAGTGTTTCGTTGCATGGTTCAAGCGGTTTGAATGTGAAAGACGAGTAGATCGACAGTTTTGAAGTCTCCCCTTACAAGTTCTTGTGGTTCGAGATCGAGATCGCTAGATGCCAATCTTTTCTTGATGTTATCAGTGAAAATCGCCAATCTTGCCTTGGTGCCCGGCTTCTTCTTGTCCGAGTTGTCGATGTCTATGAATGTTTGATCGATCCGAGTGCCGAGTGCGCTGCCTGTCGGATTGCCATTAGCGTCAGTAAGTGGAGGAGCAAAAGTGTCCAAGACCTCAAGTTCTTGGCAGACAACAAGCAGGATCTCAGCCTGGGACGCACTAAATCCCTGCTGCCTCACGAAATCCCTGGCGATGCTCCCCCTGTGAACGATGGCGAGAGGTCCCCAAGTTGGATTGCGGGTGCTGAGAGCTTTGAGCATCTGGATCATGCGGCGGAAGAGCAGGGCAGGGGCGGCGGCGCCGGCGAGGGCGGCGGTGGTGGCGGCAGCGACGACATGAGTGGCATAAACACCCGGCTGGAAGGCGGCCGAGGGATTGTTGCCGGAAAGCAGCGCGGTCCGCAGGGCGACGACGATTTGCTCGTCGCTGTCGCGCCAGTCCTGAATGTCCAACAGCGAGTGATGGTTCAAGATATGGGTAGGAGCAGCGGCGATGGTTTCGGCCACGATGCGGGCAGATATCTTGGCTTGTTCTTGGGTGATCTTGTTCCCCGCCACGCGGACGCTGTTGCCCGCGCCGACGTCATGATCGGTCTGAGCTTCAATTGCCTTTGCCCATCCTTCACGGTCACTGAAACTGAGAAGGCGAAGCGTGGCGGCCGCCAGATAGCCGCGCAGGCTGTCCGCCGGGTGGGGATCGTCGGCTGGGCCATCGCGGCGCAATTTGGCTGGTGAGCCCGCGCCTGCGCTCAAGCCGCGGAAATAGGCGACCAGGCCGATGGCGGCGGCGGGGCCCATGTTGAGGATGCCCATCACATCGGAGGAGGTTTCGTCAATCCGCGTTGCCCAATAGCTGGACAAGTGGGTATGCTTGTCATCAAGGGGGGGCTCCTTGGCGAGCGCGGCCCGAACCAATCTGGCGATTTCACCTTGCAGCCCGGCGTTGGCATGGAGCACGTCGTGGCCGCAGGTTTCGTGTCCCAAGGCGGACCAGGCCATCAGTCCGGAGCGGGTGTTGGAAGGCGGCATGCTGACGACGGCATTTTTCACGCCGAAATGGTTGGTGGCATCGAAGGGCCAGGTGTAGGGGCCAAAGTCCGGGTTGCCCCACTTCACCATGGGGGGCACGATGACGCGCTCCGGCATCTTGATGCCCGAGCGATCCTCCGCGCTGAGAAAGCCGTCATACAAGTCTGCCACCACTTCGAGGAAGGCATCTGTGGCATCCGGGGAGTAGCCCTCGCCCTTCTGGAGAATCGCCTGCGCGATGTCCAACAGCAGTCCTGCGGTTCCCTCTCGCGTTGGATCGGTTGCGAGAGTTTGCACGTAGCCGGTTTCCCCGATTCCATTCAGCGAACTGATAAAGGGATCCGCCGTTGAGATTTGGAACACCTTGGGAAGCAGCGCCCGCGAGGTTTCCAAACGCTGCATCAGGGAGGGGAAGGCCGTGGGTTCGGGCGGGCCGGAATCGGAGTCCAGTGAGGCGGCCTTCACGTCATCAATGCAGGCTTGGAGACCGGATAGATCGGGTGTGAACATGGCTGTGTTAGATGTTGGTGGTTTGATTGTGGAAATTCCGGCTGCTTTCGCGGCCGCTTTCTTGGCAGTCTTTTTTGCTGGCATCCTGTTGGAATGGTTAGTTCTTGGTTGGTGTTTGGGCGTCGTCTTCCTTGCCGATGAGTTGGGCAAGGGCTTGGCGAAGACTGGTGAGGTTTTTGATAATGCGGTCTTTTGGAATTAGACCGGAATCGAAAAGGAGTGGATCGCTGGGATTTTTGGTGGCGAGTTGATGAGCACTGGCCGAGAGGGTCGGATGGATCGATTGGATGGTTTCCTAATCAGAGCCAATGAGTTTCAAAGGACAGGTTTGAGGGACACTTCATTCACGATGCTTCTCTAGCGAAGAAAAGCCGGGGGGCGCAAGGAAATAATTTGATTTTTTTCGATTTTTTCTGGATTGGCTTTTTCGGGCTATTCGGAGGGGCGGAATCTAGCAACGGAATAGCGCGATAGGGGCAGGAAGATCCGTGCTGTCGTGCAGGGGCCTTCGAAAATTCAATTTCTGCTGATAGACATGTTTGACCCCAGTTATTCAAAGTTGCGATTTATGTGATTTTTGATCGGTCTGGGAAACTCCCATAACCTCTGATGAAATCTGATGGATCAAGAGTCGCAGGCAAGCCACATCTGAGATGCCTTGTAGCGGCGCGTCTGTGACCGCCGATGTGCCAATGAGATGCCAATGAGATGCCTTGTAGCGGCGCGTCTGTGACCGCCGATGTGCCAATGAGATGACCCTTGCTGAGTCGGCGGGATTCATTGGCGATTGATGGGCATCGGCGGCCATAGACAGGCCGCTACAACCGACAACTCATCTTGCGCGTCTCCTCAGCTTGACCGCAATTTCAAGGGAATTGAACTTGCTCGACCTCGTGGCGATTTTGAGGTCGAACACTGAGTTCTATTGCCATTCACATACAGCTTGAAGGTGGTTCCATCGTAGGT
>CAIQXC010000467.1 GCA_903875675.1 Akkermansiaceae bacterium | reverse complement strand
ATCAACGGCGACGGCAGCCAGCGCCGCGACCTCACCCACGTTGCCGACGTGGCACGGGTGGTCGAACTGGCGCTGGCCTGGCCCGGTCCCGGCACGGCCGTCCTGAACGTCGGCACCGGCAGAAATCACTCTGTCATGGACATGCTGGCCGCCGCCCGAAAGATCGCCACGCCCCAGGTGGAGCACCAAGCGCCCCATCCGGCGGACGTGCCGGCAACCCTCGCGTCGATCACGGCTGCGGGGGCGATACTCGGGTGGAACCCCCGGATTTTCTTCCCGGACGAGCCGGATTTCTGACCGCAGCCGCCCACGGATGTCCCGCCACAAAAACCGCCTCTCCTTTACACTTTCCGGGCTCCAACTTTACTAACTTTACACCTCTGTTAGAGCGCCAAAATCCCATCCAGCCGACCTGCCGGAAACGCCTCTATTCCTTATGGCTGTAAGGATGTAGCTCCGGTCACCCCCTCGGAAATCGACCGATTCCTAGCAGTTTTTGACGTGAAAAAAGTGTAAAGTTGAAAAAACACCTTTCACATGATTTGGATGGGGGTGGGGAGACCCGAGGACTTTGTCGCCACGCTTAATAGATTTCCTGTTCACAATCAACGGGTTATGAAGACACTCAAGACAGGCATTCCCACAGGTCCAGTCCCGATCCGACCGCAGATAGGATTCCACGAAACGAGATGAAGCGGGAATGTCGCAGTAAACTAGAATTCGTGGCTTGGAGATTCTCTCCCACTTTTCCACAACACGGCACCGCTTTCCCGGTCCGCTACTGAATGTGCTATCTCCATTCGGTAGATATCCAAAAAATGCTTGCCCGTCTCCGTGGTTCCGTACTTCAATTCAAACCTCTTCATGAATGCCTCCACTTCCCGATCCGCTTCCGGAAAGTCGAATTCTGTGAGTATCTTTACACAGAACTGCAATACACTTAGGTATCGCAGTGAATTTGATCCCATACCTTTCACTGTTCCCTCACGACGTTGCTCTTCCAATTTGGCAAGCTCTCCCATCTGCGGCAGGATGCTGGGTGAAGTCGCCTCACAGGCTTTCATCATTGAAATCCAGATTTGGCAGGTTCTTTCATTCCGTGTGGTTGACAACTCGCTGATAGCCCGGCGAACCTCCTTTTCATTCGTCTCCATGCCGTCTAGCACACGCTCAAACACAACGGCACTCTGGCGGATGTATGGCGGAAGAGAGTGATCCTTAGCAGCCGCGCGGACGGTTGATCCGCTGGATGCAGGTAAATCTTCAGCGGTTCCATGAAACGTCATGTTCCCCGAGTCCTTGGGCTCCTGTCTATGCTTTCCACAACATGCGATAACAAAAATAACAGGTATCACCTGTATTCTAGGGAACGATTTCATGGTCACGGATCTTTACAGAATTTCGATTTTAGCAAGCGAGATCGCATGGTATCCATGATTCTCTTGCGGGCAAGGATACCTTCGTCGGTAAATCCAAAGAGGTTTCCGGTGTACCAAATACACCAAGGTGTTTTGGTATTATTGTATATCCAGCAATAGTTGGTACCCTTATGAACTGCATCCAGGACCACATGCATGATCTCGTGAGGCAATGTCGATGGGTTGAGATTTATAGAATCCAAGAACACCGCATTTGCATAGCTTGCCTCCGCCGGCAGCATCGCTGATTGGACGGTGGTGGCACCAGGTCGCCACCGTTAAGGTATCCAACAAAATATACCGGAATTACGTCGGCTCCTGGTTTCAACCTGGCATCATCCATGACAGCCTTGGATTCACTCGTCATTCTAGCATGATTCTCGACCCAACGGGGCTGATCGAAAGATGAAGGTGAAAATCCGCTCCCAAAGTCCACTCCTGGTGGATTCGGGGCAATTTCCAGGACCTGATAGTTCAATTTCACCGCGCATGTAGCCAACATGGTCCGCGCAAGCTCGAAGTAGGCATTTGCACTGGCGACTTCGATAGCATTGGAAGGGAATATGCTTCCTTTTTGCAGGATATAACCGGTTGCCGTTATGACCTTTTTTGCAGGTACCGGGACCGACCACGTGGGCTTCGGTTGAGCCCCTGGAGCTGTCAACCACTGGAATTTCAACTCTCCTCCGAGTTCCGCCCTGAAAGTGTGATCGTTCAAGGCGCCATCCGCTTTTCCATCTACTGCATAGGTATCGTCGGTTTCATCTGCCACCAAACAAAGCGGCCCGGATTGGAAGAAGTCAGCGAGTTCGTCCAATTCCACAATGGCACCACCGTCTGCGGTGGTCCCGTCGGCCTTTGTGGTCCAAATTTTGAACTGGTGTTTTCCTGATGCAGGGGGGAGGACTGTCTTGGGAATTCTGATGCGGAAAACATCCGGATCTGTCTGGAACTTTTCATATGAGAACGACCAATGGGAGTCAGACCAATTAAACACGTCGTCCCATTGCGAAATCTTCAACTCAGACCGAATCTCCGTCTTGTACCCCGTGGGATCGCCTGGATCAGGTGAAAGCACTCGAAGGTTCTCATAAACATATTCGTCTCCATTCGTATCAATAGGTTCTTGTTTTTCCTTCAAAACGAAACCCTGCAAATCAACCCGCACAAGCTTCACCTTATCCACCAGACAGCCTGTGGTATCGTTGGAATTGGTGACGGGGACGAGCGAGATTTCGGTAATAACAGCGGCGGCTTTGAAAGGAACGGCGAAGGTGGTCCAGGCGCCGTGGGCGGCGAAGGTGATGGACCTGACGGTTTGTCCGTCGACTCGGATGTCGAAGTTGCTGTTCTCGGGCGCGACGTCAGCCCGATCCTTGCAATCCAGGACCAATAGGTAGGTGGCTCCGATACGCGTGCCGACTCTTTGCTTGATGCCGTAGTGGCCTTCGGGTTCGGCCTTCAACTCGCAGTATTGGTTGCTCTGGGTGATGGGATCAATGTTCTGAAATTCGATGTTCTCGCCGACGACGGCAGCCCAGCCCGGCACACCAGCCCAATAATCCCATGTGGTATCCGCGAGCAACCCGGTGCCAATGAGAGGCGCGGAGAAGTCGCCGTTGGCGATGGCCTCTTGAAGGATGCCGGGATTGTCCGGCACATTGGGGTCGGTTCCGAGGAATGCTTCCTGCGCGTTGGTCAGACCGTCGCCGTCCGTATCAATGTCGGCGAGTTGTCCGTTCAGCAGCATCACCGTGAAATTCGTGGCCAACCATAGGTCGGCACAACCGGGCAGCGTTTGGGGATTGTTGGGATTGGTGCCAAGCTGGATTTCCTCGGCATCGGTTAGTCCGTCGCAATCACTATCGACGTCCTCAATCTTGACGCGCCAGAACATGGCGTCCGGCGAGGGACTGCCGTTGTTTTCGGCGAGCGTGATACCATATTCCACCTCGGAGCCGCTGCCGATGAACGTCTCGTTCGGGACGGGGAGCCAATCGGTAAGATCGGGCGAGTAGAGCAGGGTGTATTGTTTCCCGGGAATGGTCTGCCAGGTGACGGTGATGGCTTCAGGACTCAGCAGTTCGGGAATGCCGTCGTTATCCAGGTCACCCCAAACGGCGGAAACGTGGGTGATTTGCGGGCGAAGGCAACCATCGGGCGAGGTCGGGTCAAATGGATCGGTGCCGGCGACGGCTTCCTCGGCGTTGGTCCACCCGTCGCCGTCAGGGTCGTCGGAGGGATCGAAAGTGTCCGGGAAGAGTTGGTTGTTGTTATATCTCAATTCCCACAGGTCGCTCAGTCCGTTGCCGTTGGTGTCGAGGATAGCACGAGCGGGGAGCGGGCATAGCGCGAGGAGCGAGGAGCAGACGGGAATAAGGTGTTTCACTTGGCACCTCCTTTCGCCTGGGCGGGTTTTTCGGTGCGCCAGTAGTTGACGGTAATGTCCTTGGGCCTGGGTGGATTTGCTTTGAGTTCCGCCTCGCGCTGGAGGCGGGCACGCTCGCGACCTTCATAGGCGGTTTTCAGGCGGGGCAACTCGTTGTTGTAGAGATCGTGAAGGGACTGGATCGGAGTGAGAATCTCCCGGTCCGCAGGCGGGTTGCCGATCAGGATGAAGGTCGCCGGACCCTCGGAAAACTCGGGGATTTCTGGGGCCTTGGCGGCGCGGGCATGGGAGGCGCTGACCGCGGCCATGCGGTCGAGGTTCACCGCGCTCCACATCATCAGGAGATGGTGAATCCGACCGTCGGAGTCGGTGAAGGAGGGAATGCCTGACAGCAGGCCGAAGTCGGCGGACGACCAGAAACTGACGGGTTCGCCATTGTGGCTCGGCCAGTAGCGGACGAGGGTGCGCGGGGGATGCCCTGTGGAGTGGTAAACCGTGGCACCGAAGGAGAGGATGCCCCATTCGGGCTGATTGGCGCGAAGTTCGGCGACGCGTTCCTGCCAGGCGGCTTCGTCGCGGGCCAACGGTGCTGGCACGGGTTCGGGAGGCGGCGGCAACGCAATGGGTTTGATCCTTTGAAGGGTGATGGTGCGGCCTCCCTGCCGGTGGGTAGTGACGGCGAGAACGTCCGTTGCGGGAACGATGAACGTCGGTTTGGGTGGCACGGGCGGGGGTGGGGTTCCGTCCTGAAGTTTGCCGAGGATGCGCGGGGTGGCGGGTGAGGCGACCGGACCTAGAGGGGACCCCTTGGAAGCGGCGGTATCCATGACCTGCGAGCGCACGGATCCTGCAATGGCCATGACGGCTACAAACGCGAGTGGGATTGCTTTCATAGAAAGCGGCAACCCTGATACAGCAACTTGGGACATGCGGTCAACAAACAAATGTGAAAAACCGGTATTTTCTTTTGGGCCGAGCAAATGCCCTTTGAAACGCCATTTCCGGAGGTGGCGCATTCAAGAGTTCGGCATCGCCTCGATTACTCATCACCCAATCCACATCTCCAAATCCGCCATCGCGGCCCTGACGTTGCCCTTGGCTCCTTCGGCGATCTGGCGGGTGATTCCAATAGGAGCGCCCCAGCGCCGGGCGAGGAATGCTGCGAGTGCGTCGTTGTCCGGTGGCTGGAGGCGGACCGATTGGAAGCGGGTCTGGAAGCGTTCCGTTAGGCTGGTCAGGTCAAGGTTCGTGGTGCCGAGGAATGCGTGACCCGGTCTCATGCGGTCGAGGCT
>CAIQXC010000466.1 GCA_903875675.1 Akkermansiaceae bacterium | reverse complement strand
CCTGAGCAAAATGGGGGCAGGCATCCTGGTTCTCAACGGCAATAACAGCGGGCTGAGCGGCCCGACGACCTTGGCCGCCGGTACCCTCAAATTCGGTCATGCGAATGCTCTGGGTTCTGGCACCTTCACCATCCTCAGCGGTGGCACGCTCGACAGCACCGTGGTCAACCTGGTCAATGCCGGCAACAACCCGCAAAATTGGACTAGCAGTTTCACCTTCACCGGTACTCAAAACCTCAACCTTGGCACCGGTGCTGTCACCCTCAGCGCCGCTTCCACGGTCACCGTCACGGCCAAGACACTGGCGGTCGGTGGGGCCATCACCGGCACCGGTGTTACCCTAACCAAGGCGGGGTCCGGCACCATGGAGCTTTCCTCGACGGGCAGCGCGCTGAACAACCTGATCGTCTCCGCAGGCACCTTCAATTTGGACAATGCGCTGGTGACCCCGTCACTGGTTTTGCAGAATGCCACCGACCCGCTCGATATCAAGGGCACCACTCCGAGTTTCCTGATGAACTCCGGAACACTAACCGTCCCGGGCAGATGGCGCTTGGCCCACGACGGCGGTTATGCCCTGGCCACCATCACCGGCGGAACGATCAACCACACCGGAGGAGCGTCGCTTCAACTCGGCTTTAACCAAGGGCGCTGCGCGGTGACGTTTGGTGGTACGGCCATTTACAACGGCAGCGGATGCACCCTCGATATGTCCAATGCGAACTCCTGCAATACTCTAACGGCTGTCAAGGACACCGCCAGCGCCACCTTCGGCGCGATCAATATCAACACCACCAATAACGGCGCCAACCAATACGGAATCATCAAAGTTTCAGATACGGCATCCTTGACAGGCACCTCGATGCAAGTTGGCGTGAGCCAAAACCAAAACAATGCCAACGTGTCCCTGGCCACGGTGAACCAAACCGGCGGCACCGTCACCATCAACGGCACCGTCACGCTGGCGTCCTTCAACCAGTTGCTCAATACCACGCTCGGTACCCTCAATCTGCAGGGCACCTATAACCTGGGAGGTGGCACTCTAACCGCTAACCAGATTTTGGGCGGAAATGGCACCGGTGTCGGTGCCCAGGCCCGGCTGGATTTTCATGGCGGCACGTTGGCGGTCAATGCGGCGGCGACCCCGGCACAGACGGCTGATTTCATCAAGCTGGCCAACACCGCCGCAAATGATGGCAAAGCCTATATCTATGAAGGGGGATCCATCGACACTGGCAGCAAGACGGTCACGATCAACCAGCCGTTGTTGGCACCCAGCGGATCCGGGGTGGGGAGTATTCCCTATTCGGGCACAGTGACCACCGGCTTTTTCGTAGCGCCCGCAGTGCGAATTACCCGTGGCACCCTCGACACCACTGGCACCGGCGCAACCGCCACCGCAGAAATCAATCCCCTCACCGGCGCCTTCACCGGGATCACCATCACCAACCCCGGAACCGATTACACGGTGGCTCCCACCGTGGTGTTGGACTTTTCCCAAGGCGTTGGCATCACTCCAGGCACACCGACATTGGCCGCAAATTCCTCCTACACTGGCGGCCTGACCAAATTGGGCAGCGGTACCCTAACACTTAAAGGTGCAAGCACTTATGTCGGCACCACGACGGTGCAGGCTGGCACACTGTTGGTGAGCAACGCCAGCGGATCCGGCACCGGCAGCGGCGACGTGAGTGTGAAGTCTGGTGCAAGCCTGGGTGGCACCGGCAGCATTGCCGGATCAGTCACGGCGGAAAGCGGTGCAAGCACCTTCTTCAACCTAACCACCAGTGCCGTCGGGGCCAATGATAAATTATTGGTCGGCGGCAATTTGACGCTCAACAGCAACGTCGTGAAAATTGCCGGCCCGGCGAGCCCGGCCAATCTGGATCAATCGGCGGACTATGTGCTCATGAGCATCGCTGGAGCCTCCGGCATCACTGGCGACTTCAATCCAGCACCGTCCTGGGTGGGAACCCAGCCGGCAAACGCGGCGTTTTATAGTGTTGTGACCGATCACGCCAATAAGCAGGTGCTGCTGCATTACCAAGTATCCACCTCCTACACAATCTCGGCGTCAGCCGGAAGCGGCGGCGCGATCAGCCCGCCGGGGGACATCGCAGTGGTGTCTGGCAACAGCCAGTCCTTCACGATCACTCCGGATGCGTTTGATTACATCAGCGATGTGCTGGTGGACGGATCTTCGGTCGGAGCCGTGACGAGTTATGTGTTTACCTCTGTGACTGCCGGCCATACCATTGACGCGAGCTTCGTCCATATCCCCAGCCAGACGATCAGCGCCACAGCTAACAGTGGTGGAACGATCAGCCCGAGCGGTGACGTTGTCGTCAGCGGCGGAGCCAATCAGACGTTTGCAGTTAGCCCGGGCACCGGCTACAAAATCACCGATGTGGTGGTCGACGGAGTTTCACAAGGTGCCGTCACTTCCTATTCCTTCACCCACCTCACCGAACCCCACACGATCACAGCCAGTTTCACCGCGCTGGCCCAGTACACGATCAGCGCCACGGCCGCCAGCGGCGGTTCTATCACACCGCCCGGGGTGACCACGAAGTATGAGGCGCAGAGCCAAGCCTACACCATCACTGCCAACTTTGGCTATAGCATCGCCAGCGTCCTGATCGATGGTGCTAACAATCCAGCGGCGGTTAGCAGCGGCACCTACACATTCAGCAACCTGTCTGCGGCACACACGATTGACGTCTCCTTCTCGGAAAAGCCGCTGTTTGCGGTGTCCGGGCAAGTGACCAGATCCAGCGACGGGACGCCCATCGCGGGTGCCACGGTTTATGCATCGACCACTGCCAACGCCTCCGCCAATCCGGCACTCGTCCTAACGACGGACGGCTCGGGCTACTACAATGCCAACTTGTTCAGCGGCGCTTGGAATATCTGTGCTTCCGCCACCGGTTTCACCACCTCTGCCGACTCCACGGTCACAGTCAACAGCGCGCCTCTAGCAGGCCCGAACATCGCCCTGAACGCCAGCGGCAAAAACATCCCGCAGATGAATAACCTGCTCTTCGCGCTCTATGGCAGCGACTTGGTTGCCAATGGAGCCACCACCAACCCGTGGCCACTGGAGCATCCCATGGGCCCGACCGCCGCCCGCATGGGAACCCCGTCGCTCACGACCGTCGATGCCCTGCAATGGGAGAAAAACACCTACAGCACCAATGACGGCTACACGATCGGCACCTACAACGCCGCGATTCCGGCCTCGGGGATCACAGCCACTGCGGTGATCCAGCCGACGTACACGGGTGCCTTGAATGGTGAGTCGCGTGGTGAAGTGATCGATATGTTCTACAGCGAGTTGTATCTGGCTGTGGCCCATGGCAACACCCAGGGGGTTGCAGAAGGCACGGTCTTCGTGACTTGGAGGGGTTACAGTTCGCACAACACCGGGTATGTGATCCCGGACGGCCAAAAAACCATTCTCAGTTTGGTAGTGCAGCAGAACGGCACCATGGGGCTCTTTGCCAACGGGGTTCAGAAATGGACGGCCTCATCGGGTGTGGACTATTCGACGATCCAACAATCCGGGCTCAGTGGCAATGCCAAGAGCATCAGTGTAGGACGCAATGCATGGGATGGCTGGTCCACCTTCAACGGCAACATCGGTGCCGCCTTCCTGTGGAAAACCGCACTGGGCGAGCCCGAACGCAACACCTTTGAGGTCGAACTCGGAGGTGCCTTCGGTATCCCCATCAGTCATGATATCACCGCCATTGCCGGTCTCAACGGGACCATCGACCCGGTGGGTATCACGCTTGTAGCCGATGGCACGGACCAAACATATAACTTTACGGCGGCGGCAGGCTTTGTGCCCGATCAAGTGACCATTGATGGTGGCACCCCGCTGGCGGCCGGACCAAGTTATACATTCACCCATGTCACGGCCAGTGGTCACACCATTGCGGTCACCTTCAAAACCCAGCCGACGGATTTGTTCGGGGCTTGGATCAACAGCCCGGCATTCAACTCGCCGCCTCTGAGCGACGAGCAGAAGTTGCCCGACGCCGATCCGGACGGTGACGGTCTGAGCAATTACCAAGAATTTGCCTTCGGCCTCAATCCCGTTCTAGCCACTTCGGCCAACCCGATCAGTGCGCCCCTCGACAAGGCAAATCACACGTTCAGTTACACCCGCCTATCAACAAGTGGGCTGGCCTACACCGTGTGGACCTCCACCGACTTGCAGGCGTGGACCGGTCCGGCTGCCGTGACCGAGAATGTCGGCACGCCTAACAGTGATGGCGTGGTCACCGTTGAGGTCACGCTCACCTCGCCGCCGCCAGGAGGCAACTTGTTCGTTCGCGTTGCCGCGCAGTAAAAAGAATTTCCAGAGTTTCTGGTTTTCTCTGGAAATGGCGGGGCGGTTGACGCTGGTCAGCCGCCCCGCTACAAGGCACCTCATTGGCCATCGGCGGTCACAGACACGCCGCTAGTGCGAACCTCAGAGGTGGCTTTTCAGGCCACGGCCGCCATCCGCCGGGAGCTGAAACCTGGCTCCCTCCGCCCCATCGCGCGGTGATTCCCGGAATTTTCAGCTTGCGACAAGCAGCGGCAAGAGCCAATTTCGGCGTCCCCCCATGAGCGAGTCTCAAGCCACCTTTACCCCGAGCGCGGATTTGGAAATCAAAGACGCTCGAATCATCTTCGACCCGATTTGGGACGATTTGGAGGAGCAATATGGCCGTGAAAACCTGCGTTTTCCCAAGGAAATCATCCTTCTCGGAGGTGCGCCCGGTTCTGGTAAGGGCACCAACACCGCGTTTATTTCCAAAACCCGCGGCCTCACCAGCGCACCCGTTGTCATGAGTTCGCTGTTGGACTCGCCCGCGATGAAAGCCGTCAAGGACGCCGGCGGCATGATTGGTGACCGCGAGGTGCTCTCCGCACTGCTTCACGAACTGCTCAAGCCGGAGCACCGAGACGGGGCGATCCTCGATGGCTTTCCGCGCACCACTGTGCAGGTTGAGTGCCTCAAGATGTTTTATGAAAAAATGACATGGCTGTGGCGTGAGCACTACGGCACGCCGCTGGCCAGTCATTTCCGACAACCGGTGGTGCAGATTATTGTGCTCTTTGTCAACGAACGCGAGAGCATCACCCGTCAGCTCAGACGTGGGCGTGAGACCAAGGCGCACAATGCGGAGGTGCGGCGAACGCAGCACGGGGAGTTGCTAGAGAAGCGTCCGACCGACTTTGATGAGAGCTTGGCCGGGCATCGCTACCGGGTGTTCAAGGAACAGACGTGGGACGCGCTATTATCCCTCAAAGATGTCTTCCATTACCATCTGATCAACGCTCAGGGACCGATCGCCGAAGTCGAGCAAAACATCCTCAAGGAACTCGAATACCAAAGCTCACTTGAGCTCGACCCTCTCACGTTCGACCGCCTGCGG
>CAIQXC010000465.1 GCA_903875675.1 Akkermansiaceae bacterium | reverse complement strand
TCCTGTCTCCTGTCTTCTGTCTCCTAATCTTCTGACTCCATGAACGAAATCACCGGTTTTAAAGAATGGCAGGTCGTCTGTGATGCCCTGGCCAGCGGTCGTCAGGCCATTTTACTGCGCAAGGGCGGCATCCACGAGGGGCGTCAGGGATTTTCTTTTGCTCACAAGTCATTTTTCTTGTTCCCAACCCGCTTCCACGTGCAAGGCGACCAAGTTCGCGAGGGCAGCGTCACCCCACTACCCGAGTGGCAGGTGGGTGATCCCATCCGCATCACCCATCACGTCGAGGCACCGTGGGCCATCACGCTGACGGACTGGGACCAAGTCGCGGCACTCGAGCCGTTTCACATATACTCCAAACAAACTGTGCGTGACCGCTTCGACTGGGAGGGAAAAGGCATGAGTTCAGGCAGCATCCACCTCGCACTGGTGCGGGTGCGGCAATTGGCCAGCCCCTGGGAATTCCCCTACGAGGCGAGCTTCGGTGGCTGCCGCAGCTGGATCCAATTGCCGGAACCTCCCGCCCATTGGCAGCAAACTGCCCGCCCCGTGATCGACGAGGACGCTCTGGCCACCCTCCAAGACCGCCTCGGAAATTTATCTCCCGGGCCACTTGCGAAATCTGACTGCAATTAAGCCCCGCTAACGGGCCTGGCTGACTTTGCCGCCAGCCACTTGGAAGCGTGCGATCGCCTCCACCGCTGGAGTGTCCCGGAGCCAGCTGAGATGGGTGGTTGTGATCCATTTCTGGGCGCTGGCCGGCAGGTGGTTCATCAGCGCGTTGCGGCGGCTAGGATCGAGTTCGCCAAAAATATCATCTAGCAGGTAGATCGGGGGTTTTCCCGCACGCTGTTCCAGCAGTTTCCCTTGGGCGAGTTTCAGTGCCAAGGCCAACGTGCGCAACTGCCCCTCGCTGGCAAAATCGGCCGCAGGCATGCCGTGGAGTCGCAGCCCGAGCTCGTCGCGATGGGGACCGACCACCGCCTGGCGCAGTTTGACCTCGCGCTCACGGGCCTGAAGCATTGCCTCGCGCAGGTCCGGCCCGCTGGCGGGCAGGTAGTGAAGGGTCAGGATTTCGTCCCTGCCGCTCACCAGCGATTGAGCGGCGGCAGCCAGTGGTGCGAGTTCGGCCACCAATCGGCTGCGGGTTTCCATCAGAAGCGTGCCGGTGGCGACAAGGATCTCCTCATAGGAAAAAATTTCCGCATCCCGTGGCCGCGCATCTTTGAGTAGCAGGTTCTTGGCACGCAGCGCCCGCCGGTAACGTGACCAAGCACGACGGTAATCCGGTTCAAGTTGGGTCCCAAGAAAGTCCAGGTAATGCCGCCTTCCTTCGCCGGGGCCCCGGATCAGGTCGAGGTCCTCGTTGCCCATCCAGACGACCAGACCGCCGTCATCAAGATAGGCCCCCGGACCGGCGCGTACCTCGTCGTCCACTTTAAGCCGCAGCCCGGCACGAGAATGGCGGACTTGCCGGTTCTGCTGCCATGGATCGCCCGCCACGCCAAAACCATCGCTGCCGCTTCGTGCCAGCGTGACCATGCGATGGGTGCGCGGCGAGTGAAGCCGCACCAGCACGCACAGCGCCTCCAAAATCGAGGTTTTCCCCTGTGCGTTGTCACCCACAAACACGCCGCCGCTCTCCGGCACCTCAAGGGCCAGCGAATCAAAACAGCGGAAATTCATCAACCGGAGTGAGCGGAGCACGCCCCAAGCCGTAGCGTGAAACCCAGGCCATGGGAAGCGGAGATCCGCCACTCGGACGCAAATGCGATGGGTGTTAGCCCCGGGTTCATGGCTGCAATCCCTCCGCGATAAAAACGTGAGCGAGCCCGTAACTTCGTGGAATTCAACTGGCTCGACGCTTTGAGTTTTCAAGAACTTCAGCTCGCCAGTCCTTCGGCGATGCGTGCTGCAGACAAGCCATGAGCCCAGGCCGCGGCCACTGCGGCGAGCACATTCTCAGCATGGCAGTCTCCGCCCTCCGGCATCACCACCTCCGCAAGCGTGCAGAGTGCTTTCTCCCCCGCCTCTTCAGTTAGATAAATCACCCCGTCTTGCAGTAGAACCACGCGTCCCCCGGCGGCACGATGGGCGGCGGCAATTGGATTGTTAGGATCACAAGTGAAGAACATCACCGCACCCTTGCACTTGCCAGCCATAGCCGCCACCAGCGGGTCATCGGCATTCAGCACGGCGGTGCCGGTGGGCAGGACCACGTCCACGATGCAGCGTTTGGCCACGCTCATCTCCTCGAGCGTCTCAACGTGGGCCTGGCCAAGATGAGTAACACCCACATTGAGCACCACTCCAACCGTACACCTATCAAATCCAAGACCATCGCTGAGGATATGCTCCGCGCCTGCCTCGCAAATCGCCACCTGCGTCCACGGATGCAGCAGTATCCCGTGAGAACCGGCCAATCGGTCTCCATCCCCGGCTTGGGACACCCGCCCGCCGATGCGCAGGCCATCACTGGACGCAACGCCCACGCAGGGGCCATCGGCCTGCAACAGGCGGGCAAGCAAGCGGATGGTTGAAGTTTTGCCGATGGTACCGGTCACGCCGATGGTGGGAATCCGGCCATCGTGGCCATCGGGGAAAAGCATGTCGATGATGGCCGTGCCCACTGGCCGGACGGCCCCCATGGCGGGTTGCAGGAACATCAGCAAATTGGGACTGGCGTTGAGTTCGACGATGGCACCCTCTTGATTTTCCAAGGGTGTGCCGATATCGCGGCACACCACATCCACGCCGCAGATATCCAAACCGGCGACGCTGGCAGCGGTGACTGCGTGGGCGCGGATGCTGGGGTGGACGTCATCGGTGACGTCAATGCACCAATTGGAAAAGCGAGCCACCATCACCCGCTCGCCATCGCGCGGCACCGAATCCAATGAAAACCCTTGGTCCTCTAAATCCAACAATACCGAGGTCTCCCAGCCCGCATCATCGATCTTGCTCCACGGGCATTCATCCGGGCGGCCGGTCTGGACACTGGTGCGAAGTTGCGAAATGACCAACTTGCGAATGCTGTGGCTGCCATCACCCACCACCACCGCCGGATAGCCCTTGCTGGCAGCAATCATCCGACTGCCTACCACCAACAATCGGTGGTCGGTGCCGGGCACGAATTTCTCAACCACCACTCCGCCGCCTTCCTCCAACGCGTAGCCAAACGAATTGCGTACCTGGGTTTCGCTAACCAAATCAATGAACACGCCGCGCCCATGATTGGCGTCGAGCGGTTTGACCACCACCGGGACGGCCATCGACTCTGCCGCATCCCACGCATCATCGGGGTCGTCAACCTTGCGCCCATGGGGCACCGGCACTCCGGCCTGCCGCAGCAACATCCGCGTCAAATCCTTGTCCTGGGCAATGTATTCGGATATGGCTCCCGAGCGATCCGTCTCCGCCGTCCACACCCGCCGCTGCCGCGCACCGTGGCCCAATTGCACCAAGCTGATGTCCTCGCGGATGCGCCGCCACGGAATCCCGCGGTCTCGCGCCGCATCGACGATGGCCATGGTGCTGGGCCCCAGAGCACTTCGCAGGGCGACGGCCCTCAAGCGTGCCACCTCTGCCGCCACGTCGAACGCCTCGTCGTGATAGGCGGCGAGCAGCAATTCTCGGGCTCCGCGCAGGCAGGCCACGACGAGGACTTCATCCAAATAGCGCACGACCACCTTGTAGATGCCCTCCACCGGGGTGGCACGGGCCTTGCCAAACCCGAGGTGATGGCCGGCCAGGGTCTGCAATTCGAGAGTGACGTGCTCGAGTACATGGGCTGGATAGGTCCCGCGATCCAAGCGTTGGAAAAACCCGCTTCGTTCACCCACGCTGCAACGGTGCTCGATCAATCCGGGCAGCCAGGATTTGAGCCGCTCGTTGAAACCAGGCAGCTCGTCCGACGAGGCATCTTTCAACCCACCCAGATCCACCCAGGCCTCGAGCACCGGGTAGTTGGCCCACACGTTCGGACCGCGGAGAAGGTTGATTTCGCAAATTTCAAGATCTGGCATCGGTGGCTAAGCCCAATGTGTCATCCCCACTCTCACAAATGCAAGCCCCGTATCCGCGCATTTTGAGGTTTTCCCAAGTGATTCACATCCGCTTGTGGCCACTTTTTCCCGTCCTGCTGATGAAATCATCCTGCGCTGCACCTCCCAACCAGGCCGCTCAATGCAAATCTTCCAGCCCTCTTTATGACTGTGAACAACTTGTGAAAATCGCGGGGTAACATGAATCAATGTACTCTAAAACGCTGACAATCAATGAGTTATATCATAGATTACATCTCGGAATTGATTCTTGTGGGCGAACGACCGTTTGAAACCAGTCCTTGGAACCCGGCCTATCGAATGCTGTGATGCGGGTCATGAATCCCAATCGAAAATGCATGATTGGGGCAGCTATTGGCAGCAGTCGAAGTTTTGCGCAAGTTATTCACAATTGGAAAACGAGCCCTGCGGCAATGTGACAATTTGGGCAAGCCGCGGTTTTGATTTGACGCTTTGGAGCTTGGCTTGTTCTATGGCGGCGCGCGAAACGCACTTCCACCCATGGCTTCCTACGACAACGTCACCCCACCCGCTGGCTCCAGAATTACCATCAAGAATGGCAAACTCAAGGTGCCGAACAACCCGATCATTCCCTTCATTGAGGGCGATGGGACGGGGCCTGACATTTGGCGTGCCTCTCGGCGGGTTTTTGATGCGGCGGTGGAAAAGGCATACGGCGACAAGCAGAAGATTGCGTGGTTTGAAGTATTTGCCGGCGAAAAGGCCTTTGAAATGTTCAAAGACAAGGAAAAGGACCTGGGCAAGGCTTGGCTGCCGGAAGACACCCTCACAGCCTTCCGCGAATATCTGGTGGGCATCAAGGGCCCGCTGACCACTCCGGTGGGCGGAGGCATCCGTTCACTCAATGTCGCGCTGCGTCAGATACTAGACCTCTACGTGTGCCTTCGCCCGGTGCGCTGGTTCACCGGGGTGCCCAGCCCGGTGAAGCGCCCGGACCTCACCGACATGGTTATTTTCCGCGAAAACACCGAAGACATCTACGCTGGCATCGAGTTTCAAGAAGGCACCGAAGACGCCAAGGAATTCCGCAAATTCCTCAAAAAGTCCTTTCCCAAAGCCTACGAAAAAGTCCGCTTCCCGAAAACCGCCGGCTTCGGCATCAAACCCGTGTCCGAGGAAGGCACCAAACGTCTGGTGCGTGCCGCCCTAGACTTCGCCATCGCCGAAGGCAAACCGTCGCTGACCTTGGTCCACAAGGGCAACATCATGAAATTCACCGAAGGGGCGTTCCGTGACTGGGGCTACGAACTGGCAAAACAAGAGTTTGGTGCCGTCGAGATCGATGGCGGCCCATGGTGCGTCATCCCCGAAGGCCTGCCGGGCGCGGGCCTCATCATCAAGGACGTCATCGCCGATGCCTTCCTCCAACAACTCCTCACCCGCCCCGCCGAATACAGCGTGGTGGCCACCCTCAATCTCAACGGCGACTATATCTCTGACGCCCTCGCGGCCTGCGTCGGCGGCATCGGCATCGCCCCAGGCGGCAACATCAACTACCTAACCGGCCACGCGATCTTCGAGGCCACCCACGGCACCGCCCCCAAATATGCCAACCTCGATAAGGTCAACCCCGGCTCGGTCATCCTTTCCGGCGAAATGATGCTGCGCCACCTCGGCTGGAGCGCTGCCGCAGACCTCGTCATCAAAGGCGTCAACGGTGCCATCGCCGCCAAAACCGTCACCTATGACTTTGCACGGCAGATGGACGACGCGACTGAGGTGAGCTGCTCTGGCTTTGCCGACGCGGTGATCCAACACATGGCCTGACCCTAGCAAAAATTATGTTGGATTCATTGCAACCGGCCCTTCAAAGCCCCTTTGTGTGGGGCTTGTCGCTGGGCCTGCTCATTGCCGGGTTTTTGTGGAAAAGCGGCTTCACTGCCCGGCGGCATGCCAGCGCGGAGATGCGCCGTGTGCAGGGCGAGTCGCGCGACCTCCAAAGCCACCTCAACACCCAACTCAAAATCAATGCCTCCGGCAACGAGGTGCTGAATACCGAGCTTGAGGCGCTGCGCCGCCAAAACGAAAACCTCCGCGTCAATCTCGCCACCCTCCAACAAAGGCCTGGCCGCGCCGAGCAGCGCTTGCTGCAAGTCCACGAATCCGCCATCCGCGCCCTTCGCGAGCAGGCACCAGGCTTTGCCGTCGCCTGGGAAAAGGCCTGCCGCCAAGCCGAAGCCGAGCTGGAAGCAGCCGATTCCGGCCTGAAAAAGCTCATCCGCCGCGTCATCCCCAGCCTGGGAAACTCGGCAGCCACCCCCAACCAGCCCGCCATCGTCGTCACCGAGGAACAGGACTAGGCCCGCTTCTGTCATGGCCAGCTCCAGCCTACCTCCGCTCAAGGGCTACAACAACTACGGCGTCTATCTGCGGGAAAAATTCGGCGGGCGGCGGGTATTCAAGGTCATCGTGGACGCAGGCTTCACCTGTCCTAACCGGGATGGCAGCAAGGGCTATGGCGGCTGCACGTATTGCAATGTGGATTCCTTCACCCCGGAATTGCCGCGCTCGCTCGTTGCCATCCGCGCCCAAATTGAGCAGGGCATCACCCGCGCCAAAGAGAACTACGACGCCGAGAAATTCATCATCTATTTCCAGCCGAACACCAACACCTATGCGCCACTGGCAACCCTCCGCGCGCTCTTCGACGAGGCCCTTTCCATCTGCCCGCAGGACGTCGTCGGCTTGGCTGTGGGCACCCGCGCCGATTGCCTCGACTCTGACAAAATCTCCCTCTTGGAGAGTTATACAAAACACCTGATGGTGGATTTGGAAATGGGCATGGAGTCCATTTATGACCATACCTTGCTCACACTCAACCGCGGCTGCAACCACCAGGATCTGGTGAGCGTGTTGAACCAGTTAGCAAAAAGCCCGCTCAGCCTTTGCGTACACACGGTGTTCGGCTTCCCCGGTGAAACCCGCGACATGATGCTAGCCTATGCCCACGAGATCAACCGCTTCCCCCAGATCAAGTTCGTCAAACTCCATCATCTTCACATCGTTACCGGCTCGATTATGGCCGCGCAATACAAACGCCAACCCTTCAAGTTGTTTGAATTGGACGAGTACACGGATTTCCTCTGCGAGTTCCTGCCGCTGCTGCGCCCGGATATCGTCATCCAGCGCCTCTTCGGAATCTCCGACTTGAAATTGCTCATCGCCCCTAACTGGGGCTTGAAAAAAGTACGCATCCAATCCCACATCGACCAAGCCATCCTCCGCCGAGCCGTCTGCCAAGGCAGCCAATTGGCGTCGGCCTAATATGCCTTGCAGCGTCTGCGTGCCAGCGCGTTCTCCCACCGCCACTCATACCCCATCTTTTCCCAATGCTAGAAGCCCGCGGCCTGTGTAAATCCTTCAGCGGAAAACCCGCCCTCGATCACTTCTCCTTCAAGGTGCAGCGCGGTGAGATCTATGGATTGTTAGGTCACAATGGTGCTGGCAAGAGCACGGCCCTGGGCATCATTCTCGGGATGGTCACGCCGAATGCCGGGGATGTGACCATTGGCGGGGTTTCGGTGCGCAAAGACCGGGCCCATGCCCTGGCAAAAACCGGCGCCATCTTCGAGGCACCGGCATTTTACGATTATCTTAGCGGCTGGAACAACCTGCGCATTCTGATGAGCTACTCCGGCGGCTTTGATGCCGCCGCCGCCCGCACGATTGTCGAGCGGGTGGGCTTGACCCAGCGCATCCACTCAAAAGTGCGCACCTACAGCCACGGCATGCGCCAACGCCTCGCCCTGGCCCAGGCGCTGCTGCCGGAACCGGAGGTGTTATTGCTAGATGAACCCACTGACGGTTTGGACCCCGCAGGCATCAAGTGGTTCCGGGATTTCATTTTGCAATTGCGCCGTGAGCGCGGCATGACAGTGCTGTTCAACTCGCATTTGTTAGCAGAGGTTGAGTTGATGTGCGACCGTGTGGCGATCCTGCGGGATGGCAAGCGGGTGTTCGAGGGTGCGGTGGGCGGCTTGCACGATGAAGCGCCGCTCTTTGACGTGGATTTTGAGCCATGGGATGGCGTGGTACCCCTGCTCCACACGCTGGGCGGTGCCTTGGTGGCACCCGGCCGCATCAGCCTGCCGCCAGCGGCCGACCCTGCGGCGCTGGTCGAATTGCTGGTGCGTTCCGGCATCCGCGTCCGCAAGCTGGCACCTGTCCGCCGCTCGCTGGAGGACCTGTACATGGACATTCACAATGGAGGCACCGGCGATCAGAGAACTTGAGAAACTATAGAACTCCCCATGCTTGGAGCTACCGAAGCTTACCGTGATAACCATCCTGAATTTTCCCCCCATGTTATTTTTCCAACAACTCCGTGGCGAACTCCACAAACTCTATGCCCGCCCACGCAGCTGGATGGGCTACGGTGCCTTCCTCATCATGGAGGCGCTGATCCTGTTCGTATACAAGCTGGATGGCAGCCAACGCCACATGCGCGGATTGATGGAGCGCAATGGCCTGGAGTTCGGCACCTACTACAGTTCGCTCACCATCACCTTGACCATCATGCTGATTAGCATGTTCTTGTTAGGATCTATCTTCTTCGCGCTGGTAGCCGGCGACATCGTGGCCAAGGAAAGCGAGGACGGCAACCTGCGGATGGTCTTCGCTCGGCCAGTGAGCCGCCTGCGCCTGCTATTGGTAAAGTACGCCGCCGTCTCCATCTACACCTTGAGCTTCACATTTTTCGTCGGTATTTCCAGCTATGTGATGGCCGTGCTGGCGCTCGGCCGCGACGGCGGTTTATTCGTGATGGCAGCGCACATGAAGGTGATCGCGGCCTATCCGGACTGGTGGGAGGGTGCCTCGAGGCTGTTAGTGGCGGCGGCGGGCCTTGGCGTGAGCATGCTCACCCTTTCGTCGCTGGCCTTCATGTTTTCGTGTTTCAAAATCAAGCCCGCGGCGGCGACCATCATGACGCTAACGTTTCTGTTTGTGGACCTGGTCCTGCAAGGGTTTCCGTTTTTCAAACCCTACGAAAGCTACTTCATCACTTGGCGGATGAGTGCATGGGTATTTTTCCTGGAACACCACCGGTCCTGGCCCAAACTCTTCAAGGCCTATACCTTTCTCATCGGCCTCGACGTAGCGCTTTTCACCGCAGGCTGGGCGGCATTCCGGGCTCGCGATTTCAAAACCTGACTCAGGCATTCCGCTGCTTTGATCCGCCGAAATGCTCGGCACCAATGATGTGGGAGATCTTTTCACACGTGGGGGTTTTCAGGTTTTTTGTCGCGGTGGATTATTCCGCAGGAGGAATACCGAGGCGGGAAATTATAGACAGATTCCGACCGCGCAATTCATTGATGAAAAAATTCCTCTGGTTCCCAGGGCAGGTGGAATGTGAAGGTACTGCCTTGACTCGGAGTGGAGTCTGCGGTGATGGAGCCGCCCATGACCTCAGCCAGGCGTTGCGCGATTGCCAATCCGAGGCCGGCACCTTCAAAAGGTCTGTGAAACGACGTATCAGCCTGCGTGAAGGGCTTGAACAGGTGGGCAAGGGTCCCGTGGGCAATCCCTTTCCCAGTGTCCACCACGGCAAAATCGAGGCTCGAACGACCGTCGGCCATGCCTGGCGCAATGCGCAAAACCACCGAGCCCTTGGCGGTGAACTTCACCGCATTGTCAAGCAGCTTGCTGAGAATCTGGCTGATCAGGCACGCATCACCGACCACTTGCCCGGGTGCTTCTGGTGCCGCCTCGCAGCGAAATTCAAGACCCTTGGCACTGGCACCTTGGCTGGCTGCCTGACAGGCGCGATGCATGAGATCCGCAACAAGCACCGGAGCCGATTCCAGGATCGTGCCGCCCTTTTCAATGCTGGAAAAATCGAGAATATTCTGGATGACGCTGAGGAGGCGGCTACTGCTATCGCTAATGATCCGCACAAACTCCCGCTGCTCGGTATCAAGGGCGGTTCCAGAGAGCATCTCGGCAAAACCTAACACTCCATTGAGCGGAGTCCGCAGTTCGTGACTCATCACAGCGAGGAATTCGCTCTTGGCGCGGTTGGCCGACTCCGCTTTATCGAGGGCATGGAGCAGATTGGCCTCCAGCCCCTTTCGATCCGAGATGTCCTCGATCACGCAAACGATATAACCGACACGCCCGTCAGCTCGGCGGACGCATCCTACGGAGATCTCGGTCCAGACCATCGAACCATCCTTGCGGATGAAACGCTTCTCCAAGCGATATTGCTCGATTTCTCCGGACAATACCCGTGCAAACTGCGCCTCATCCGCGGCCAGATCATCCGAGTGCGTCATCTCTGCCCATGTCATCTTGACGATTTCCTGCAGGCTGTAGCCGAGGATTTCACAGAGGCGCGCATTGACTTCAAGCCAGCATTTTTCGATGGAAGTGATACACGTGCCATGCAACGGCAACTCAAAATAACTGCGGAAGCGGGCCTCACTCTCGATTCTGGCCGTTTCCAACTTCTTGTGCTCCGTGATGTCGGTGTCCGTGCCGTAGTAACCAAGGAGATGGCCATCGGCGTCCAGCACGGGAGTGCCATTGGTAAGGACCCAGATCAGCCTGCCATCGCCAGTGGTTAGAGGATTGCGCAAGTCGGTGAAGGGTGCCTTCTCTGCGAAAGCGGCGAAGGCGGCTTGTTTGAATTCCTCACGGCCGGCCTCCGGGTGAAGGTCGTAGAAGTGCTTGCTCCCCACGAGTTCCTCGGGCCGGTAGCCCCAGACTTTCAAGCAAGCCGAGCCTACGTCGGTGTAGAGACCTTGTGCGTTTACCTGCCAATAAACCGTGCCGCTGTGCGCTGCCAGCAAATCGGCCTCCTGGCGTGCCCGGCGCACATTGGCACGCAATTCCTCCTCTGGTGTCGCTTCCTCATTCATTGATGGAAGCCTTGTAGAAGAAAAGCATGTCAGGATCAAGGTGTTAGATTTCCGCTAGCGAAGGCCAAGGCACGCTGCTTCATCTGGGTCGTCATCAGAGTGAGGGCGTTGGCGCGAGTGGGGGCGAGGTGCTCCTTGAGGCCGGTGCGTTCGATGAAACTCATGTCGGCCTGCAGGATGGCGTCAGGGGTTTCATTATCGAGGATACGCACGAACAGGGCGATCATGCCCTTGGTGATCAGCGAATCAGAATCTGCGAAGTAGCGGACTTTGCCGTCCTCGCTGATGGCATCGAGCCAGACCTGGGATTGGCAACCTTTGATCAGATGGGCGGGCGTCTTGGAGGATTCAGCCAGCGGCGGTAGGCGTTTGCCAATGCTGATGACGTACTCATAGCGCTCAGTCCAATCTTGGAACAGGGCCAATTCGTCGAGCAGGATTTGTTGTTTTTCGGAAATTGTCATGCGCGCCGCTAATGGAGCGTGGGACGCGCCTTTGCGCAAGCCCGGATCAAGTCGCCGAAGCCAGCCGCTGCAACCCCCGCCCCACCAAAAATGCCAGTGGCGGCAAGAGCAGACAGATCATGAAAAATGGGTCGGTTTTTCCATGATTCATCATGCTCAGCGACAAAGGCAACAATGCGACCCAATCGAGCAGCGGCAGGCCGGCCAGCAGCGCAGACACCTGCTCACGCGGGGTTTTGCTGAAGCGGGTGACGCACAAAGTCAGCCAGATACCAAAGGGCAGCAAGCCTAAGGGCCCGAAGCGCGGCAGGCTCGGCACATACCACGAGGCCATCAACAACCCGGCCAATACCAGCAGGCCGCGTGCTTGCCAGCGGTTCGAGGCCGCAGCAGGGGCCTGCGCCTCGCCGCGGGCAATCCACGACAGACCTGCGACATAACAGAGCAAGGCCAAGGCGTGGGGCGCGATGACGGCCGCTTCCATGCGGGTTTGCGCCAAGGCGTGAGAGACGTCCGGCTTGGCGCAACTCATCGGCCATTCAATGAAAAACAGCAAGGGCAGCAAGGCCCGGCACATCGCCACTAACAGAATCGACGCAGAATTCCGCTTGTGCCAAAGCGTGTAACAGACGATGCACAGCCCGATGGCCATGGCCACCAGCAAGGAGCCAGCACCGACGGCCCCAGCCAATACCAACGCAACCACGCCGCAGCCGATCGCCAATCCCAGATAGAATACAGGCGAAAACGCCCCTTGTGGCAGCGCCCGCTCCGGCCGGTGCAGACCGTCCCAGTGGCGGTCGTGCCAGTCATTGAGGAAATTTCCACTCACGTAAAGCAAGCAACCGGCAGCAATCAACAGCGCGGCGGTCGGCCAGAATGAAACACCCGGTGCCGCCCAACGTCCGCCAACCAGCACGCCCAAGGCAACGCCCAGCCAGACGTTGCTCACCACGCTGGGGAGATTGGCGAGACGGGCACTGGCGAGCCATAGCTTGAAGCGGGAATTCATTGTGGAAAGAAAGATGCATGGATTCAAAGCGCCGATTTTTCAACCACTAATTTCAGAACCCATCGCGAGCAATTGCCGCTGGACAAACGCCGACAAATGAGTGACACCAAGCGAGCATGAGGCGTTTTCTTGGATCCGAGGCGGGGGCGGTGCTGCTCTGGTTAGTGGCATCGCTGGTGGCTGCGGCGATCATTTCACCGTGGCTCTATCAGGCCGGCAAGAGTTTTGCGGATTGGGGCGCGGCTCACGGATTGTCAGGTGCGGCCGGATCGCTGGGCGCCGCCTGCCAACGGGCACCGCTCGGGCGCTTCTTCAAGCGCAGCATGCTGCTTGCCGCTTTGTTGCTGCTGCCACTGCTGTTCCGCCGCCTGCGCCGCTTGCGCCAACCCGGCGAGCCACTGCTCCCACCATGCACCCCCATGTCGCAATCCCGGGGTGCCTGCCAGGCTTTGCTAGGCCTGGGACTCGCCATGGCGGTCGTGGCCGGACTCGGCGCAATGTTGCATGTGTTAGGGGTGTTCACTCCCTATCCCGTGGTGCCGGGTGCCAAGCGCCTGCTGCTTCAAGTGGTGGTGCCCGCAGCGGCAGTCGCGCTCGTCGAGGAATGGTTGTTCCGCGGGCTGCTGCTCGGCTTGTGGTTGCGGGTGGCCCGGCCGCTGACGGCGTGCCTTGGTTCTTCCTTGGTATTTGCTTTTCTGCATTTCCTGAGCTCCAGACCCGGCGCGGGCATCCCGGAGCCGGGCACAGCGCTGGCGGGCTTCCGGCAACTTGCCGAAATCCTGTTGCGCTTCACCGAGCCGCGCGTTGTCGCAGCGGATTTTCTAACGTTATTCACCGTCGGCTTCATTCTGGCACTTGCCCGCCTACGCACGGGGCATCTGTGGCTAAGCGTGGGCATGCACTGCGGCTGGGTCATCGCATTCAAGACCCACAACCTCAGTTATATGAAAGTGCCCGCCGGCCCGTTCAGCCCCTGGTGGATCGGCGAAAGCCTGCGCTCAGGGCTGCTGCCGCTGGCCGCCCTCGCCCTCACCGCCGCCCTCTGTCATCAGGTGATGCAACGCGTCGGCTACCAAGCAACCGTCAATCCGGAGTAAATCCCGGTGCCCGCGCCCTTGATCGGTTTGCCTCCCCACGAAGCTGATGGATTCGACAACTCATAACTCTGATTGAATAAGTTCTCAACCCGGGCATGCAACTTGATAGAGTCGGTTAGTTGATAAGTGCCATAGACCCGCGCCAACGTGTAGGCACCTATCGGATCTCCTCCCCACGAGTGCTCAGACAAATGAGACACCCCCACACCTATCAGCGAAGGGACCGTCGGCTTCCAATCAATCGATGCGCTGAGGGCATTGCGGGGCTGGTCCGCAAGAGATTTTTCTAACATCGTCCAGGCCACCCGGTAGTTGAGGGTGCGCTGGAACCAAGCGCCGCTCAGCCCGGCCTCGAGTCCGTCGGTGGTGGTGGTGCCCGGAAGATTGACCGATTGGCCGCTCCAGCTCGGGGGCGGATATGATACAAACTGGATTTGGTCATGGATTTGATTGCGGAACCCTGTCAGTTCGAGTTGGTGGTGATCGCTGAGTTTCTGAACGACCCCCAAATCCCAGCCCAACGCATTTTCAGCAACTAAATTTGGATTCGGATCCCCCCACGTCGATCCATATATATCCAGAAATGTGGGCGTGCGGAACGAGGTGCCCACCCCGCCCCGGACAGTGGTCCCGGTCTTTGTTAGCTGATAGGTTGAACCGACGCGCCACGTCAGCTGGCTGCCGTACGTGTCGTAGTCCTCCCAGCGCAGGGCACCACTGGTGGTCAGGTCCGTGATAGGCGTCCACTCCAGCGCGGTTCCCACACCATAGCGGTTAGATGAATGATCGGTTCTACTGTTAGACCAAGCATCGACCGACTCGCTTTGATAGGTGTTGTGATGGAAAAAGGCGGTGGCCAGGAGCAGGAGTTCATCGTTGATGACGATGCGTTGGTCGGTGGAAAGGGCGGTGGCCTGCATGTCATTGCCGTAGATTCCCGTGTGGTAATCACTGTCATAAGATTCCTTTTGCAATCCTGCATGAAAGCTCGTCGTCCAACGGTCCGAGATGACGCCGGTGGCTTGCAACGTGGCCAGGGCCTCGTTGACGCGGTCATCCGAAGTGCTGCCGTTTTGGTAGTAATTGTCAAAGCCGCGGTAGGTGGTGCCGAACGTCCAAACCTTGTTGAGCTTGGCCTCCACACGCATAGCGGTTTGAAGTTGGTGAAAGTCTTGGTTGGGCGCGTCGTTGGCAGTTTGCTCGTAACCACCGGAAAGAAAAAAGGACAACGGTCCCACCTCGCCCTGCTCCACGGCATGAATCGCAAACGAGCCGAATGAGCCGCCCTCGGCAGTCAACGATCCGTGGGGCGTACCAGTGCCGCGAGGTGTCTCCATCCACAGGACGCCGCCGACGCTCTCACCACCGTAGATCGCCCCCTGCGGGCCTCGCAAAATCTCCAACCGACCCACATCATAAACCCGGCTCGCACCAAGGAAATTCCCCAACTGGGACGAGGAATCACCCAGCCGCATGCCGTCAACCACCATCTGGGAATAGGCACTCGTCGTGCCACGGATAAACAACGACGTCATCGCCCCGGTCTGCCCGCTGGTGGAGGTGGCTATCACGCCGGGAGTTTCATTCAATGCCTCGCGGAATTGCAGCAACCCGCGGGCTTCCAGCGCTTGCGGATCCAGCACCGTCACGCTGGAAGTGACGCTGGGGGCGGGCTGCGGATCGCGCAACGCCGAAACCACCAGCGGTTGCAATTCATTTTCCACTTCGGCGCTCGCGACAAGTGGCGACAAAAGGGCGGCAAGTGCCAAGGCACAACAATATTCGCCTCGGTGAGGCAGTTGGGAGTGATACATTTGTTAGCATTCAATGGTCTGTAGATCGCAGACGGATGAAACGGCTCCTCAGGCTGGTGCTCTGGCTGTTTTTGCTGCTCGCGCAACAAAAAATCACAGTGGCG
The DNA here is from genome assembly GCA_903875675.1 of Akkermansiaceae bacterium. Classification (GTDB taxonomy): domain Bacteria; phylum Verrucomicrobiota; class Verrucomicrobiia; order Verrucomicrobiales; family Akkermansiaceae; genus Luteolibacter. The sequence goes on along the minus strand of CAIQXC010000465.1, from coordinate 11,238 downwards.
ATACCGCTCCGGAATGGGCCACGGCAACACATCGTGTCGCCGGTGCCGGCACCGGATTCCCCATCTATTGGCTGCCCGTGCGACGGGCCTCCCGAAGAGGCCAGCGGATCTCCCGCTGACGCAAAAAGCTTTGGCCAGCCGTCACACCCAAAGCAACTTCAAAGCAATTGACGCGCAGCAATTGAGATAATCGCCAGTCACCCCGCTTCAGGGTTGCCGTTCTTTCCCAACCTCGGCCGCGACTTTCTTCACCTCCAGCGGATGTTCCTCCTCATGCCAATCTTTGGCCACCTTGCCGTCCAGCCAGGCAAAGTTCATCGGATAGACGTCGGGGTCAAACATCACATGATAAAAATGCCAGATCACAATCGCCAAGCATGCGAGAATCGCCTCGTAATAATGAATGGTCACCGCCACATCAATGACCCACCGCGGCAACCAATGGGTCACATCAATCTTGAACCAGATCGCCAGCCCGGTGACCCCCATCACCACGGTGCCCCACACCACGGCCCAATACTCAAGTTTTTCCGGATAGCCGAAGCGCCCGAAGCGCGCCTTGGGCGTGCCCAAAGTGAGATGGCAGGCATGGGTGGCCACGTCGCGGACGTCCTGCCACCTTGGCCAGAGGTCGCGCAGCAATTTGCGCCCGGCCACCGTGAAGGCAACATAGTATATATGATAGAAGCCGCCACTGATGAGAATCAACCCGGCAACCCGGTGGATCCAGCGGCGAATTTCCTCGGTCCCCATCAAGTGGGCGTACCAGGTATTGGGAAATTTCAAAGCAAAGCCGGTCACCGCCAACAGGATGAAGCTGGCCATCAGCGCGAAGTGCTGAAACCGCTGGTTGCGGTCCATCCGCACCACCATCGCTCCATGCGCCCGCCGCCGCGCCGCCACCTTGCGCCACCACGCAAGGGCGTTGTGTGACCCTAGCAAGACAACCGTCAGCACAATGAGAAACACATAGATATTGCGCACCCAGCGGCTCACCACCACGCCGGTCTCCAGCCCCTTGGTTCCGTCCGCATGGATCTTGCCACCCACAAAACTCTGCGTCGCCCCAGGGTGGCACTTGCCGCAGGTTTGCATCAAATGCCCCGGATGGATCATCGAGTCCGGGTTGCTCGAACGCAAAATTTTGTGAAAACCATGGCAACTCGCGCAATTCGCCGCCATCGTCGAACCTCCCGTCGCCGCCAACCCATGATAACTCTCAAAAAAGGTCTTCACCCGGTCGTTGGGCATCCCAAAGCGGCTGTTGATCCGCTCGCTGGCGTGGCACTTGCTGCACGTCTCCGCCGTCTGGAACGATGCCGCCGGCCCCTTCAATCCTATGATCTTGTGCTCCGAGTGGCAATCCATGCAGGTCGCTCCATCGCCCTTGCTCAGTGACTGGCCGTGCACGCTCGCCGCCACATCCGCAGCTTCCTCGGCGTGACATTCCCCACAGGTTTTTCCCAAATTGGCGACGTGAATCGTGGAGCGTGGCGAGTTGCGAGGATACACCGTATGCTTGCCATGACAGTCCTTGCAGGTCGCCGCTGTGTCATTGCCCTTGTCCAGCGCGATGCCATGCACACTCGCCCCGAAGCTCTTCGATTGCCGCTCATGGCACCCCGCGCAATCCACCGGCTTGGCTGCCTTGGCATCGTCTGGATGCTCCGTTGTGAGATCCTTGTGGCACTCCGCACATTGCGTCTTGGCATGCACCGAATCCTTTAACTTCGCCGCATCCACATACATCGACAATGTCTTGCCGCCTGCCAAATCCTTCGTCAAATCCTTGTCGTCGTGGCACTCCAAACATTTGTCATTGCCAATCGGGGCAGCGGCAAACCCCAACGGGCCTACCAACCAGGCAACAACTGAAAGCAGCGGTATGAGATGGTGTTTCATAGGATGGTAATCTTCTGCCAGCAAACAGATTGGCTCCATGTGCCACTGGCTAACACACAGGAGCGGCTCACCCCAGCCATCAACTTCCATGAGGTGCTCGGCAATTCCATAACCTCAAATGTAGGTAAATCACCACCTCTAGCAAGGCCCAATGCGCTTTCCCCTGCGCATCCCTTTGCAATCATTGCGCATCACTCGCGATTGCGGCCCTTTCCCCGTTTCCACTCTTGCCGGAATCCTCCTAAATCATAACTTTGGCCGTTGGCAAACCTGCCAGCATTCCTTGGCTCACGGTGGCTTGATCTCTTCCCCCGAATGCCATGGCTTTCCGCCCGAAACTTCCAATCCGATGCACAACGCCTTCCTTCTCATCACCCGCCGTCTTGCCATCCTCTGCCTCCTGGCTTGGCCCGCCGCTGCCATCACCGCCCAAGACGAGGTCTCCCAAGACAAGGCCGCGCAAGACAAGGCCGCCAAGGTCGAGACTACCAAGAACGAAACAACCAAACCCGAGACGGCGGTGATCAAGCCCGCAGCGGAAATGATCCCCAATGATAAGTGCTTGGAATGCCACGATGACAAGGACCTAACCAAGGATCTGCCGGGTGGCAAAACTTCCTCGCTATATGTCGATGAAAAAATCCGCCAGTCCTCGGTCCACGCCAAACTCGCCTGCGCCGAATGCCACAGCGATCTGAGCGGCGAACATCCGGACGACGCCAAACCGGCCAAACCGGTGAATTGTGCCACCTGCCACAAGGAGGAGGCGGACATCTATAAGACCAGTATTCACGGCATCAGCCGCGCCATGGGCTCGTCGGGGGCCGCCTCATGCACCAGCTGCCATGGCACCCATGACATGCTCTCCCCCAAAAACCCGAACTCTCCCACCTTCAAGCTCAACCTATCCCACACCTGTGCCAAGTGCCACGACAACGCCGGCATCAACGCCGAATACCGGATGCGCTTCCCAGACGTCGCCGCCCACTACCAAGACAGCATCCACGGCCTCGGCGTGATGAAAAAAGGCTTGGTCATCGCCCCCTCCTGCAACGACTGCCATGGCGTCCATGATATCAAGCGCGGCGTCGATCGCTCCTCGCCTATCAACAAGGCCAACCTAGCCAAAACCTGTGGCAAGTGCCACCTCGGCATCGAGGAAACCTATAACAAGAGCATCCACGGCCAGTTGCTGGCCAAGGGCGACGCCCGCGGCCCGGTCTGCACCGATTGCCACTCGGCTCACGAAATCGAAACGCCCACCAGCGTCCACTTCAAGCAAGCCAGCGACGGCCGCTGTGGCAAATGCCACGAAGAAAGCCTCAAACACTATCGCGATACCTATCACGGCAAAGCCATGGCCTTGGGCCGCCCTAACATCGCTAGCGACGTCGCAGCGTGTTTTGATTGTCATGGCGACCACAACATCCAACCCGTGAGCCATCCAGACTCACAGCTCTCACCGAAACACATCCGTGCCACCTGCACCAAATGCCACCCCGGTGCCACCGTCGGTTTCACCCAATACGTGCCTCACGCCAATCCTCTCGACGGCAAAAAGTACCCGGCTCTACATCTAACGTTTATGCTGATGACCGGTCTGCTGCTGTGCGTGTTCACCTTCTTTGGTTGTCACACATTGCTGTGGCTGGCCCGCTCGGTGTGGGTGTACAGGCACGACTCCAAAGCCTATCGCGAAACGAAATTTGAGACCCAGCGCGACGACGAGTGGTTCACCCGCTTCACCCCATTCGACCGCTTTCTCCACTTCCTGGTAGTGACCAGCTTTCTGTTGTTAGTCATCACCGGCATGCCGCTCAAGTTCTACTACACCGATTGGGCGAAAACCTTGTTTGAAATCATCGGCGGCGCCCAGACCGCCCGCGCCCTCCACCGCTTCGGCGCACTCGTCACCTTCCTCTACTTCACCCTTCACCTGTTTGACCTCGTCACCAGCTCTTGGCAAAACCGCGCTGCCATGCGTGATCCGGCAACCGGCAAATGGCAACTCAAGCGGGCTCTGGGCGCAATCTTCGGTCCCGATTCCATGGTGCCCACCTTGCAAGACGGCCGCGATTTCCTCGCCCATCAGAAGTGGTTCTTCGGCAAGGGGCCCAAGCCGCAATTCGATCGTTGGACGTACTGGGAAAAATTCGATTACTTCGCCGTGTTCTGGGGCATCTTTGCCATCGGCGTTTCTGGCATGGTCATGTGGTTCCCCCAATTCTTCACCGCCTTCCTCCCCGGTTGGATCATCAACATCGCCTTGATCGTCCACTCCGACGAGGCATTGTTAGCTGCCGGCTTCATCTTCACCGTCCATTTCTTCAACACACACTTCCGCCTCGAGAAATTCCCCATGGACAATGTCATCTTCTCCGGCCGCATCTCCAAAACTGAAATGCTCCATGAACGCAAAAGCTGGTATGACCGCCTCGTCGCCACCGGCAAACTCGACCAATACCGGGTCCGCGACGAATGGGAACGCTGGAAAAAAATCGCCCGGCCGATCGGTTTTACCTTCTTTGGCATCGGCCTCGTCCTGCTAGCCCTCATCATCTACGCCATGGTCACCCGTCTGGCACATTGAGACTGGCCGCAACGGGTCGAATTGTCGCTGGACATGGAAACGGATTTGCAGCAACCACCCGCAAAATCCTCAGAACTCACTGTTCGACCTCGCTTTAGACAACGGTGCGATCAAGGCGGATTCCCTAACTGTCGGCTTCGGACGGAAGCGCATTTCATCTAACCAATGTTGAAATGCGAGGACTGACTGGTGGATCGCAACATCCTCACCGACCAGACCAAGACGAACGACTTCAAGCCATTCGGCAAGGCGATGACCAAAATCACCAACCGCACGGTGGACAAGGCCTTCGAGATTTACCTCTGCCTCTATCAAGCCGTCACTGGCACCGAGGAAGAGCAAAACATCTACAAACCGTTTCCCCCGGATTTCTTCGATCTCATCATCGTCGATGAGTGCCAGCGCGGCAGCGCCGCCGACGACGCTGCCTGGCGCAAGGTGCTGGAATATTTCTCCTCGGCCACCCAGATCGGCCTCACCGCCACCCCAAGGAAACCAAGGAGGTCTCCAACATCTTCGGCAAAAACCGCGCCCACGAATGCCAGGGTGCTGCCATCACCAACTTCACCAGCACCTTGCCAGAACCGGCTCCATCCCTTATTCTTTCCCAGCCATGACACTTACGCTTCAACTACCTGACCGAGTCGCTGCCTTGTTGCAGCGCGCTTGGGACGATCTGCCGCGTGCTACGCTGGAGAGTCTGGCGGTCGAGGCCTACCGCAGCGGCAAACTCTCCTGCACGCAGGTGGGTGAAATGCTCTGCCATGCCTCCCGCTGGGAATCAGAGGATTTTCTGGCCGCCCATGGAATGTGGCCAGGTACCACCGTTGAATGGCTCGTCTGACGAGTCGTCGATCACCACTTCGCGGCAGACATCTTCGGCGCAACTGAGGAACGATTGAACGATTTGTTCTCACTTTCGTTCCCAGTTTGGCGCTATTGGCCTTTCTGGTGGCCACTTTCCCTTGTAGATATGGGAAAGTGGAGCGTAGCGGATTCGAACCGCTGACCCCTTGCATGCCATGCAAGTGCTCTACCAGCTGAGCTAACGCCCCGTGTGGGGTTCGGGGCGGAAGATGAGGGGCTGGGCGGCTAGGCGCAAGAGGATTTTTTGAAAAATTCGCACAAAGCACCAAATTCTGAGGTTTTGTGGGGTGAGTGCGAACCTGGGTTGCGGCATGGATTGGAGGTGGATGGGCCGAATCGCAGTGGCCATCTGGCGAGCTATCCGCGTGCCTTGCTTCTTCACGCAACATTTGACAAGTGCACCTCCGCTGGCCGGGACCCTCTCACAACAGCGGCGGAGGGCACCCGAAAAATTTGGTCAGGACGAACGCGGCACAGCGGGAGGCTTCCTGCAACGGCGCAGGGGGAGTGGTGAGTTTGCCGGTTTGGCACCAGCGCTCGTAAGGGGTGAGCCAACCCGCATCCACCAGCTGGGCAAGTCCGCGCAATACCCGGGATTGTGGTTTTGAGCGGGGCAGTGGCAACAGGCCGACCCGAGCACCGGACGAGAGCGCTTCATAGACCATGGAGACGGAATCCTCGGTGACCCACACGTCGGCCGCAGCAGCCAAGCGGGCAGGCAACCAATCCGCCGGGGTCTCGCCATGGGGGAAAACCCTCAGTCCGGGCAAGCGTTGTCGCAACCGCTCCAGAAACCGGGGCGGTGTTCGCCGAGAATCGGTTAGCGACCACGGCCCGCCGCTGTCATCTCCACAAATCCGTGCTAACGAATCCAGCAACCCGTCGGCATCCCAATGGTGGATGGCGGACGGACCGCCGACTAATATCAGACCGCCGCTGCGCTCTGCGGCGGAATCGGCCAGCACCCGGTTGAGCGCCCCGGCGGTTGTTAGGACGTTGGCGGGCGCAGGGGTTTGGCGGAAATCGTGAGCCGGGGCGATACACAAATCGAACCAGCTCAGAGGCAAGCTCGGGCGCATCAGCACGATGCCGGGCACACGGTGTTGGTTTGCCAACCACAGCAGGGCTGGATGGGTGGCGTGACCGGCAGCCATCAGTAAATCCGGCTTGGGCAAGGCCGCCGAGGCACGCAGTGCTCCGCAAAAGCGCCCGAACAGCCCGCGAAAGCCCGCCAGCGAGATGCGTTCGATCGAGCAAGGCCGCAACCGCTGCAGCGCCTCAGCCAGGCCGAGGGCCTGGTTTTCGTGTCCCGGCTTGCCATCACCGAGCACCCAGATGGAGAGAATTGGGGTCACTGCGGCGGCAGGGTGGCACGCCCACCGCCCGCCGACAAGCCGGGATGGAGGCCGGGATGAAAGGGGCACCTCGCTTTTGGAAACGTCCCTTGCAAGAAACTAACCACTCCAACCGGATTCCTGCCAGAGAAATTGCCTTTGCTTTGGGCGGGTGGGGCGGCAGCCTGAGTCCATGACATTGCCGTTGCCGCGACCCGCACATGCGCCGATGCGCCAGCACTGGGCGCTGGATACCGAGCTGGTATTTCTCAACCACGGGTCGTTTGGTGCCTGCCCCAAGCCGATCCTCGCGCTCCAATCGTCCTTGCGCCAGCAAATGGAAGCCTCACCCGTGCAATTCCTCTGGCGCCACCTCGAAAGCCGTCTGCAGCCAGTGCGCCAAACGCTCGCCGGTTTTGTCGGGGCCAGGCCGCGCGATTTGGTGTTCGTCACCAATGCGACCTGCGCCGTTAATGCGGTGGTCCGCTCGTGGCCTCTGCGCCGCAATGACGCTGTTCTAACCACCAACCTCGACTACAACGCCTGCCGCAATGTTTTAACGGAAAGCGCGCGGCGTGCGGGTGCCAAGGTGATCGTCGCGCAGATTCCCTTTCCGGTTGGCAAGCCCGACCATGTTCTGGAGGCGATCCTGCGGGCGGTCACGCCGCGCACCCGGTATGCGATGATCGACCATGTGACGAGTGCCAGTGCGCTGGTGCTGCCGATTGCCCGGATTGTGAGCGAGCTCTCGGCCCGCGGCATTGAGACACTCGTCGATGGTGCCCACGCGCCGGGCATGCTGCCGCTCAACCTCAGTGCCCTGCGGCCAGCTTGGTATTGCGGCAACCTCCACAAATGGGTGTGCGCGCCGAAGGGCAGCGCGTTCCTGTGGGCTCGCGAAGACTGCCAGGACACCCTCCAGCCCGCCGTCATCAGCCATGGCAATAACTCACCCCGTCCCGGGTTTTCCTCGTTCCAAGACCGCTTCGATTGGGCCGGTACCTTCGATCCCAGCGCTTGGCTGTGCGTGGCCGAAGCCATTGAATGGTTAGGCCGGCGGCTGCCCGGTGGCTGGCCTGCGGTTCGCCGCCACAATCACGCCCTTGCCAGCCAGGCCCGCAGGCTGCTATGCGCCGCACTGGAGGTGGAGGCCCCCTGTCCGGTGGGTATGCTTGGCAGCATGGCCACGATCCCGCTGCCGGAGCGTTTTCAAAACCCGCGCAGGTCCTCGACGGTGGCACCGGAGCAAATCCGTCTGCACGAGGATTTTGGGATCGAGGTGCCGTTTGTGAGCATCGGCACACGGCGGTTTTTGCGCATTTCCGCCCATCTGCACAACCACCCCGCAGAATATGCCTTTCTAGCGGAATCTCTCAAAACCCTGAACTAAAATCCCCGGCAGCACTTGCGGCCGACATGTTAGTGGGCGATCGTGCGCCTCGCCGAATCGGCTTGGTAGCCGCCACACCGCGAGTCCACACCTACAAAAAATCCCTGCTTATGATGAAACCACCCGTCGTCCCCCGCTTTGCCGCCCATCTTTCGCTAGCCCTGGGAGGGTTGGCTGGTTCCAGCTTCGTTCATGCCGCGCCGCTGGTTTACGAGGGGCTTGCCGGCCCCGGCAAGGGCAAGAACATCGTCCTGATCGCCAGTGATCACGAATACAAGTCCGAAGAAGCCCTGCCGCAACTGGCACGTATTCTAGCAAAACATCACGGCTTCAAATGCACCGTGCTCTTTGGCGTGGATCCTGCCACTGGCGACATCAGTCCGGGTACTTCCAATATTCCCGGCACAGCCGCCCTCAAGGATGCCGACCTGATGGTCATTTTCACCCGCTTCCAATGCCTGCCGGCCGAGCAAATGCAACCCATCGTCGATTATTTGGCCCGCGGCGGCCCGGTCGTCGGGTTGCGCACCGCGACTCACGGGTTTCAGATTCCCAAGGACAATGCCTTTGCCAAATACGATCATGCCTATGCCGGCGCGGACTTTCAGGGTGGGTTTGGCCGCCAGATCCTCGGCGAAACCTGGGTCGGCCACTACGGGCCCAACCATCAGTCGAGCACCCGGCTCGACCTGGTGCCAGCCATGGCCAACCACCCGGTCCTGCGCGGCGTGAAATCGGCGTGGGCGGAGATCGGTGCCTACAATGCCGATCCTATCAAAGGCAGCGAGGTGCTGGCGATGGCCCAACCGCTTCAAGGCATGAAGCCAACATCGCCAGACGACACCAGCAAGAAGCCGATGCCGGGTGCTTGGGTGCGCAGCTACACCGGCAGCAGCGGCAAGACGGGCCGGGTGTTTACCAGCACTTATGGTGCCTCTGGCGATCTGGTCAACGACGGCTTCCGACGAATGGTCGTCAATGCCTGTTTCTGGGCGGCGGGCATGGAGCCGTCGATCAAGCCGGATATGGATATCAGCATCGTCGGGCCCTATCGGCCGACCTGGCTAGGCGACGTCAAACGTGCCGAACACGTCAAGCCGGAAGACCTGGCCGGTTGGGATTCACCCATCCTGCCCGCCCCTTGACCCATCGTTGCGAAGCGATCCCAAATGAATGGAGTCTCCTGCCGTTCAAAAGCCAGATGAAACGTTTGATGCAGCCAGTGCCCCTGATGTTGTTCTCGCTGGTATGCGTTCACGCCGCTGCGGCAGCCGCGCCGCCTGCCAAGCCAAACATTCTGGTGATTTTGACCGACGACATGGGCTGGGGAGATTTGAGCTGCTTTGGCAACCGTGAGATGGCCACCCCTAACATCGACCGATTGGCCAGCCAAGGCACGCGCTTCACCCAGTTCTATGTAGCCTCGCCGATTTGCTCGCCCTCGCGGGTCGGCTACACCACCGGGTGTTTTCCTGCTTACTGGCGCATCAATGACTACCTGCACAGCCGTGCTGGCAACAAGGCCCACGAGTGCGTCGACTGGCTCGACCCACAAGCGCCGACGCTGGCACGCAGCCTGCAAGCGGCGGGCTACGCCACGGCGCATTTCGGCAAATGGCACATGGGCGGGGGGCGTGACGTGCAAGAGGCGCCCTGGCCCAAGGCCTATGGCTTCGACGAGCATCACGTCAACACCGAGGGTTGCGGGCCGCGCATCGATAGTTATGGCTCGGGCACTCCCGAGTTGGTGGAAGGCAAGATGCTCGCCCGCTATGAATTCACCGGGTTTTGGGCTGCCAAAGCGATGGACTTCATGCAGCGCCACAAGGATGGTCCGTTTTTCGTCGAACTCTGGCCACAGGACGTCCACACCCCCCATGATGCCGACCCCGAAGAACTGCCGTTCGTCGCCGCCACCCCCGTCAAACACCACAAGTTCAATGGCGTGCTCCGCCGCTACGACCGCGAGATTGGCCGCATCCTGGATTTTCTCGTCAACCAAGGACTCGAGCAAAACACACTTGTGATTTTTGCCAGCGACAACGGCCCTGAACCGTCGTTCGATGGCCAACGTGCCGGTGGTCTGCGCGGCATGAAATGGAGTCTCTACGAAGGAGGCATCCGCGAACCGTTCCTGGTGCGCTGGCCCGGCCACGTGCTCGCCGGCAAGACCGACGCCACCACCGTGCTGGCCTCAATCGATCTCTATCCGACCCTTTGCACCCTGGCCGGTTGCCCGCTGCCCCCCGCATTGCACGTCGATGGGTTGGACGCCAGTTCCGCGTTGCTCGGCACCCCACTTCAGCGCACCAAGCCGTTGTTTTGGGAATACGGCCGCCAAGGCGACTATCTATTTCCCCGCGAGCCCGGCGCACGCAGCCCAAACCTCGCCATCCGCCAAGGCAACTGGAAACTCCTCGTCAACGCCGACGCCTCCTCGACCGAACTCTACGACCTTGCCACCGATCCTAACGAAACGAAAAACCTGGCAGACAAGATGCCCGAGATGGCCAAACAACTCCAAACACAGCTGCTGGCTTGGCGGAAATCTCTACCCTAACCCATTCACATGAGAAAACTCGTCAAACTCACTCTGTTCGCCGGGCTGTTCGCCGTCACTGGTTGCGCCACCCAGAAGGCGCTCGACAAGACCCAATCCGGCACGCGCTGGAACGAGAAAACCCAAAAGGGCGAGACGCTCGCAGGGAATCCCGCCTATTACGGGGCCGTCCCGTTCACCTTCGCTTTTGACGTCGCCACTGCACCGCTCTGGGTGCCCTTCGTGCTGTACTTTGCCTACTCGATGTCCCAGCCACCATCCCCGCCCCCCGCCGCCGTCCCGCCGTCATCCGCCGGGCACCCGTCGGAATAGAAAAAATTCGATGGGGTCGACCTCAAAAGCGCCACGGGGTCAAGCTAGTTCCATTCCTTGAAATTGCCTCAAGCTCATGACGGGCATTCTGGGCTGAAATGACGTGAAATCCTTATCCCCGTAGGCTTACATGAGAAATTCGGTTTCATTTGTAGCCATCATTTATTAAAAATATGTGGAGATAATGCTTTACTTAGATGCATTTTTAGGCTATTAATCATAGCCATCAAGACGCCTCACCCCATCCACCTCGAAATCCAGCGCCGGGACACCACCCCGGTCG